>JAZSGA010000001.1:0-3770 GCA_045532495.1 Eubacteriales bacterium
ATCCTGCCGACGTCTGTTTTTGCAGACTCCGCAGGCAAAAACAAGTTCGGATGTCAGACAATTGAAATTTCAACTCTCGGTGCTTTTGAAGAAAGCCACAAAGGTTATTTATCCGAAATCATCAAATTTGACGAAAAAAACGTGCGCTCCATATGGCGTGACGGCTCCGATGACACAGCCAATCAGTTCAACCTTTATTTCTGGAGCAGCCCCGTCCCCGATATAAACGATAAACCCATTCCCCTTTCAACAGCAAACTATATTGTAATTGATTATTATTACAAATCCCCCGATGCATCTCCTGCCCTTGCAGGCAACAAAATGCGGTGGATTCAGGGGCGTGTTGCTTCCGCCGAGAACATTTCTGCCGTCATGGGCTTTGAATGGGCCGTTCCCGTTATATCCCGCAACGGCATGGTTGCCAACAAGTGGGATAAGCTTGTTTTGCCCGTAGACGAATGTATTGGCGAACAAAAGGCAAAAGCTCTTGCAAAAGGCGAGCAGTACCTCCATCAGATGAAGCTGTTCCCCCTGCAGGGCGATATGGGAAAAAATGATATCCTTTATATCGGCGATATTACGGTACAAAGCTGGGATCCCGCCGACGAATCAGGCATTGCCGAAAGGAATATCCTGTTCTATACAAACGAAACCCATGCAGGCAACCCCGAAAAAGCCTTCAACACTATAAAAGCAAAAGACATAACCACCATAACCATCCCCGAATTTACAGCAACCGCACCCGCAAACTGCGAATTCAAAATATGGCGTAATCTTTTTGACGGAAATCTTTACCGCCCCGGAGATAAATACGACTTTCTCGCAGGTGTTGACGTGGAATTTGTTCCCGAATACAACTACATTTTTGACTTTAAAGCCTACGAAAACGCATATATAAACGGTTATCCCGACGGAACATTTTTACCTCAGAACAACGTAACACGTGCAGAGGCTATCAAAATAATTGCCTCCCTTGTTAACCCCTCGGGCACAACCTTTGACAAGGTTTCCTTTACCGATGTTGCCGCTTCCGACTGGTTTTATAATTCCGTTGCAACCCTTGAATTCTACGGCGCACTCGATATATGGCAGGGCAAACTTGAGCCCTCCACCCCCATCACCCGCTCGGAATTCGTAGAAATAATCTACGCCGTTTCCGACCATGTAACGGACAGCATGAAGTTTGTTCCCTTTTCCGATGTGGAAAGCACCAACAGATGCTACGACTCCGTCATGTACGCCGTGGCAACAGGTCTTGTTGCAGGCTATGAGGACGGAACTTTCCGCCCCGACAACAGTATTACCCGTGCGGAAACCGTAACCATCATAAACAGAATGTTGGGACGTGTATGGAACGAACAGGGCACCGCCAAGTTTACAGATATAGATGCACACTGGGCAAAAGGACAAATAATTGCTTCTTCCACCTCCAAGGCGGACGGCGCATGGAACACTGTTACAACCGAAAAGGAATACGTGCTTGAAGGTACAAAAGCCGAGGATTACATAAAGGCATTGTATGCTCAAAGCAAAAATCTTTCAGGCGAAGCCATACGCCGCGGTGTGGATGTTATTGCGGAACAAATGAAAAAAGATATCCTCTCCACCCCCAACACCCAGGAGCTTTACCCCGACAGATTCACCAAAACCACCTATTACGTTTCCGAAAAGAACGGTGACGATGCCAATGACGGAAAATCACCCGAAACGGCAGTAAAAACCATTCAGGGAGTTAACAACAAGCTTCGCTTCCCCGGCAAGGGTACTTCAATTCTCTTTGAACGCGGAGGAATTTACAGAGGTCAGGTGGTTGTAACAACCGGTCTTACCTACGGTGCATACGGCACGGGTGACAAACCTGTTATATCCGGCTCCCTCAAAAACTATGCCGATCCTGCCATCTGGAAGGAAACCGATGCTCCCAATGTTTATGAGCTTACCGATAAGCTTACCAACGTAGGTGTTATAACATTCGACCACGCCCCCAATGCCCACGGCAATTATCACGATCTTCACGGCATAAACAGGATATTCGGCAAAAACATTGCATCTTATCTCGGACTTATCGAAGACCTTCAGTTCTTATCCTGCGAAAACACCCTTTACCTCTGCAGCACCAAGGGCAATCCCGGCACACGCTTCAAGTCCATCGAAATCGGTACAAGAACAGACGTGTTTGACGGTTCGGCTTCTGATATAGTTATTGATAATCTTCATATAAAGCACACCGGTGCACACGGTATCGGTTTGGGCTCGGGCACGGGCATTACAGTAACCAACTGCGAATTTTCATGGCTTGGCGGATCGCTGCTGGGCTCCTACGGTCAAACCACCACACAGTACGGCAATGCCGTTGAATTCTACGGCAACGGCGGAGAATTTTATGTTCGTGATAACTGGATGTGGCAGATCCATGATTCGGCCGTTACCCATCAGGGCAAAGCACTTAAAATAAAAGATGTTCAATATCAGGGCAACCTTATGGAATATGTACACTGGGGTATCGAATCCTGGCTCACCAAGGATAGCGACTCCTCCAGCAGATTCGATGGATATCTTGCACAGTACAACATCTCGCGCATGGGCGGCTACGGCTGGGGAACCGTTGTACCCGACAGAGTAACAAATTCTCGCCTTTACACCCTTTATAACTACACAGTGCCCCACGAAGATTTGCTTTGCGAATACAACATTTTCGATCGTGCGGCAGGCCACCTTATATTCATCGATCAGAATATAAAAGATGTACATGACAAAAACATCTATATCCAGGATGAGGGCAAGCTGTTCGGCGATCTTAAAGGCAAAACAATATATACATCGGCAAACACCGCCGCTGATATCAAAAACCGCCTGAAAACAGACGACTTTATCTTTGTTTATATTCCCAAAAAATAAACAATAGCAAAAACTGTCCGCATCAGCACAATTAATCAAATACAAAAGTGACGGGATTTTTCCCGTCGCTTTTTTATATATCAGAATATCTTTTTACACCACCCCACCAGCGGTTTTATGCAAAAACAAAAACATATAACAATGTTGATTTTTGTTTTTTTATATGTTATAATACTTTATATAATTTAATATCCACACAAAGTGTCGGCTTTGCTGCAAACGTTTATGGCACAGCCGGTGAAAAGGGAATGTGGTGAGAATCCGCAACGATACCAGTCGCTGTATGCACAAAAGAAACTGTCCGCGGCGAAAGCCGGTCATTGGGAAACTGAGAAGGCTGTGACAGATTTTGCTTGATTGTGCAAGTCAGAAGACCTGCTTTGATGCTTTTTCCGTACGTGAGCTTTCATAGGAAAAAGTTTTCTGTTTGGTGCTGAATTCCGCAATGGTTTATCGGAATTTTCAGGGCTTTGTTTTTAGTGCCTTTTCGCCGAAACAGAATGTGTTGAACGGGAATTCTGCCGCAGTAACATAAAAAATGTTGCTGCGACTTTTATTTTATTGCTTAATGGAGGTGAAAACGTGAATGAATTCAAAGCATATCATCCTTTGGTAAATTTTGCATACTTTGCTTTTGTAATAGGAATTGCCGCCACAAGCATGCATCCTCTGATGCTTGGTTTGTCACTTATCGGTTCATTCCTGTATGTATGCATCCTTAATGGCAAAAAGGCATTGCAAAGCCTTGCGTTTTTAATTCCTGCCATGGTGCTTACAGCGGTTATCAATCCCCTGTTCAATCACGAGGGAGCCACGATTATTATGTACCTTTACGGCGGAAATCCTCTTACCTTTGAAAGTATAATTTACGG
>JAZSGA010000115.1:0-1587 GCA_045532495.1 Eubacteriales bacterium
TCCACTGAGCAACAGCATCGGGGTTATACATAAATATACGGTCAGCACGGGCTCCGTCAAAGCTTTTTTCGATATATTCGGCAAGCTGTGGGCAAGGCTGTGCCGCAGTTTTGGGAGCAGGCACACCCATAGCACCGCACAAGGCGGCACATAAAGTATCAAGTGATAAAGTGTTCTTTTCCATTTTGTAACCTCTGAATAATAATTATAAGCTCAAATGAGCGGTTCTTTTTTTGACATATATTCTTTTACATCTTCGGCAATCTTGTCGGAGATCTGTCTTGATGCAGGAAACTCACAGTTGTTCAAAGCATAGTCGGTAAACTTTGCAATATACGCCGAATCCTGCAGCAGGGTATCCGCACTCACACACTCTGCGGTGTCGTATCTTGTATGGGTAAGACCGGTATCCGCCACAGAATAGCGGGCAAATGATACCGCAGGCACTCCGCAATACAAAAACGGGTTCTGATCGCTGGAGCGGATTCCGTATGTTACTGCAGAAGGATAACCATGTTTTTGGCTGAACTCTTTCAAAAACTCCGCACTCTGCTCATCTATGCACGAAAATGATGTAAAAGTTCCCATAACAGCACCAAGCATATCAAGGTTAATATTAAGCACGGTGTTTTCAAGCTCCGAGGCGTGATTGCGGCAATATGCCTGCGAGCCTATAAGACCAACCTCTTCGCTTCCGCACCATACAAGCCGCAGGGTTCTCTTGTTTTTTGCCGATGCAAACCGCTCTGCCATATATAAAAGCGCAATGCAGCCCGTCATGTTGTCATATGCCCCCACAGAAAGCGGTGTGGTATCATAGTGGGCTGTCATTACCACGGTATCCGAAGTTTTGCCGGGGATATCCAATAATACGTTGTATGATACCCCTGTGTATGCAGTCTGTTCCACGTTTATCACAGCATCTTCACCATCGCATCCGGCAAGCTTTACAGCATCGGTTATGTGTATGTTTACACACGGAATAAGCGGATTGTCGCCCATATCAAAGCATATGCGGCGAGTGTCGATATCAAAGTTATCCCACCGTGTGTTTCCGTTAAAAGTTACTATTGCCACAGCACCGCTTTTGCAAAGCTTATTATAAAGGTTGTAACCCAAACCTTTATATGACAACACTATTTTACCTTTTACCTCCGCAAGTGACACGTCATCCGCTCCCTGCAGATTATAAAGCGGAGCCTCTACCCTACCCGTGCCCGAACCTCCCCAGGCGGTGCAGAAAACAGGTTTTCCGCCAACGGAAAAAGAAGTGTTTATATCCTTATACATTTTAACGTTGAAGGGCTCAAACTTTGCTGATAAGCCCATATCAGCACAAAGATTTTTTATATATTCCGCACATTGATGCTCTTGCTCAGAGCAGGATGTTCTTATATATGCTGTTTGTGATAAAATATTATTTATATATTCCGAGTTTATTCCCAGCACCTCATTTGCAAAACAAAGCTTATGTCAACATTTTACAATCAATAAAAAGGTTTGTCAACCGCAAACCAAAACATTTTATTTTTTGTTAAAAATCATCAAACCTATTGCAAAATTATATAAAAACGGGTATAATATAAA
>JAZSGA010000084.1:0-8548 GCA_045532495.1 Eubacteriales bacterium
AATAATATCGTATATCTCGATGGAGGCATGGGTACTCTTTTGCAGTCAAAGGGGCTTTTGCCCGGTGAGTATCCCGAACGGTGGAATATATCTTGCCCCGATGATATAATTTCCATCCATAAAGCCTACCTTGATGCTGGCGCAAATATTGTATGCTCCAATACATTCGGGGCAAATCTGCTTAAGTTTGAAATGGAAGAGCTTGAAAGCATAATATGCGCCGCTATAAATAATGCACGCAAGGCAATACAGCTGTCACAGCATTGCGGTGAAAAATATGTGGCGCTTGACATAGGCCCGTCGGGAAAGCTTTTAAAGCCCTACGGAGATATGGAATTTGAGGATGCGGTACAGCTTTTTGCCGCAACGGTAAAGCTTGGTGTAAAATACGGTGCCGATCTTATTTTTATCGAAACTTTTTCCGACAGCCTCGAAACCAAGGCAGCATTGCTTGCCGCAAAGGAAAACTGTAATCTTCCCGTGTTTGTTTCCAACGCATATG
The DNA here is from genome assembly GCA_045532495.1 of Eubacteriales bacterium. Taxonomy (GTDB): domain Bacteria; phylum Bacillota; class Clostridia; order Oscillospirales; family CAG-382; genus UMGS1052. Next base: position 503 of record JAZSGA010000084.1, read on the forward strand.
GCGAGGACGGCAAGCTTATGACAGGAGCATCGCCCGAGGTTATGTGTGCCATGCTTGAGGGTATGGGTGCGGATGCTTTGGGCATGAACTGTTCGCTCGGCCCCGATAAACTTTTTGATACTGCATTGCGTATGCTGGAATGTGCATCGGTGCCCGTTATTTTAAAGCCAAATGCAGGGCTCCCCAAAAGCATTGACGGCAAAACCGTTTACGATGTAACGCCGCAAAGCTTTGCCGATACAATGAAAAAGCTTGTGGAAAAAGGTGTGCGTGTGGCAGGTGGATGCTGCGGCACAACGCCCGAATATATATCGTCCCTTGTAAGTGCAACGGAAAGCGTGGCACCAAAGCCCGTTACCGATAAAAACATATCTGTTGTCACTTCGTATACAAAAACAGCGGTGTTCGGCAAACAGCCACTGCTTATAGGTGAACGTATTAATCCCACGGGCAAAAAGTGTTTTAAGCAGGCTCTTGTTGAAAATGATATTTCCTATATTCTGCATGAGGCGCTGGCACAGCAGGAAAAGGGCGTTCATATACTTGATGTTAATGTGGGTATTCCCGATATTGACGAAAAAGCCATGCTTGAAAGCGCCGTCAAAGAACTTCAGGCGGTAACGGATCTGCCTTTGCAGATAGATACCGCAGATCCCATTGCCATGGAAGCCGCTTTGCGTGTTTACAACGGCAAGGCTATGATAAATTCCGTAAACGGCAAGGAAGAAAGCATGGAAGCTGTTTTCCCGCTGGTTAAAAAATACGGCGGTGTAATGGTTGCACTTACCCTTGATGAAAACGGAATCCCTGCCACAGCCGAGGGTAGGGTAGAAATCGCAAAAAAGATTCTTGACCGTGCACAAAGCTACGGAATTTCAAAAAAAGATATAATTTTTGATACCCTTGCCATGACGGTAAGTGCCGATGAAACCTCACCTGCTGTAACCCTCGGTGCTCTTAAAATTATAAGGGAGCAGCTTGGCTGTAACACATCGCTGGGTGTATCAAATGTATCTTTCGGTCTTCCGTCCCGTGATGCCGTAAACAGCACATTTTTTGCGCTGGCATTGCAAAACGGCCTTTCTGCCGCAATAATGAATCCTTATTCGGACGATATGCTAAAAACCTATTACTCGTTCCGAGCTCTTTCGGCTATGGATAAAAACTGTGCCGATTATATTGCCTTTGCATCAACCCTGCCGCAAACTGCAGCAGTTACGAATGTGAATACACCTAACACAGCTCAAGCGGAACAAAAATACGGCTCGGAGCTGATAAAAGCCATAGCGTGCGGCATGAAAAAGGATGCAGGAGTTATTACAGATGAGCTTTTGAAAACAAGGGCTCCCATGGAAATAATCTCCTCCGAAATAATACCTGCCCTTGACCTTGTGGGTACGGGGTACGAAAAAAAGACAGTTTATCTGCCTCAGTTGCTTATGAGTGCCGAAGCGGCAAAAAGCGCTTTTGAACGTATAAAAGTATATATGCTTTCCAAAGGGTCGGCAGAAGAATCCAAAAAATGCGATTTTGTTCTTGCAACGGTGCATGGCGATATCCATGATATAGGTAAAAACATAGTCCGCTTGCTGCTTGAAAACTACGGTTTTAACGTGCATGATCTTGGCAAAGATGTGCCGCCGCAGACCATTGTGGAGAAGGTGGTAAGCATAAAAGCCCCCTTAGTTGGGTTAAGCGCACTTATGACAACCACCGTGCCTGCCATGGAACAGACCATAAAGCTTTTGCGTAAGGATGCTCCCTGGTGTAAAATTGTGGTGGGAGGCGCCGTGCTTACAAAGGAATATGCCCATAATATCGGGGCGGATAAATATGCCGCCGATGCCATGGAAACAGTTCGCTACGCCGAAAAGATAGCTGGCGAATAATGATGAAAAAAGACCGGATTTTAATTCCGGTCTTTTGTGTTTTATTCCGCATCGGGCAGAGTTACTTTTGTATATGTAATACCCATGGCAGGAATTATTTTTTCAATAACATCACTTGTTTTGATTCTTAAGCTTGACGTGTTTATGCAAGGGTGGCATCCCAAATATTCGCTTTTAAGCACCTGCTTATCAATAAGCAAACGCACATTTTTGTCATCGTTAAAAAGCATACTCAGTATACTTGCAGAGCCGGGGGAGGTTTTAAGATATTTCTGCATCAGTTCGCCGTCTGCAAAGGAAAGACGGGAAGAGTTTATTTGTGCGGAAAGGTCTTTGGTTTTGAATCTTTTGTCTGCAGGGATAAGCAGAAGATAAAAATCTGTTTGCTGGCGGTTGCACAGAAAAAGATTTTTGCATATTTGCGCGTCAAGAATCTTGTCTATTTCGGCACAAACTTCCATTGTCATGGCAGGCTCGTGGTCGGCACGGCTGTACTGTATTCCCAGAGAGTCAAGAAAATCGTATGCGGCGATCTCGGTTTGTATGCGGTTTGATGTATCATTGGGACGCCCTTGTTCAAGTATCATTTTTGTCCTCCGTGTTGCTTTTTTCTTTGCGTTTGTTTTTTAAAAAGCTTATGGCGTGGTCGAATTCTGTTTTTGCATTGTTGTAAAGCGCACGAAGCTGCCCCAGAGTTTTTTCGTCATTGGGAAACAGCTTGCGCAAAAGCAGCAGCGCTATGGTTAAAGTTATAAGCTTTTCGGGGGTTATGGGCAGCCACAAAAGCGCAACATATGCACCTGCCGCCGCCGTAAGCCATGAAATATCAAAAAATGTGCCAAGCCACAATGCAACGTAGCTCCAGCCGTTGGTGATTATCCAGGCTATACCGAAACACAGCAAAAACCTTGGATTGAATATCAGAATAAGTAACCTGCGTAAAAAAGCAAGCAGTTTTATAAAAAGTTTTTTTACTTTTTTGCAGGGTTGTGTTTTTATGTTTTGATTTTGTTGTTTCAATGCCTTTTCCTTTGTAAAAATGTTTATGTCTGTCGAAAAAATTATACAGCTTTTTATATTGTTTTGCAATAGCGTTTTGCATTAAATATTGTAAAATATGTTATTTGAATTTGGACAAAATGAAAATATCGCCAAAAAACACAATATTCTATTGTATTTAACTTGAAAAGGTGATAAAATATATATTTACACGGAATGTTTTAAACTTATCAAAGAAAGGGGATTTTAAAATGAGAGTAAAACAGTTTAAAGCCGAAAGTAAAAAACTTCTTGACCTTATGATCAACTCTATTTATACAAACAAAGAAATTTTTCTCCGTGAACTTATAAGCAATGCCAGCGATGCCATAGATAAACTGCACTTCAAAGGCCTTACGGATGATTCCGTTGGCATGAAAAATGAAGATTTTGCCATACTTATAACCCTCAACAAAGAGGCTGGCACCATTGTTATATCCGATAACGGTATCGGTATGACAAAGGAAGAACTGGAAAACAACCTCGGCACCATTGCAAAAAGCGGAAGCCTTGATTTTAAAACACAGAACAAAGACGAAAATATCGATATAATTGGTCAGTTCGGTGTTGGTTTTTATTCTGCCTTTATGGTGGCAAAAAAGGTAACTGTTATAAGCCGTGCTTTTGGAAGCGATGAAGCATATAAATGGGAAAGCGAAGGCGCACAGGGCTATACCGTAGAGCCCGCCGAAAAAGCGCAGGCAGGTACAGAAATAACACTTGTTATAAAAGAAGATACCGAAAACGACAAGTATTCCGAATATACCGACGAATACAAAATATGCGATATAATCAAAAAGTACAGCGATTATGTGCGCTATCCCATAAAAATGGAACGCACAAAAAGCCGTCAAAAGCCCCGTCCCGAGAACGCAGGCGATGATTATACCCCCGAATACGAAACATATACTCAGCTTGAAACCTTAAACAGCATGGTGCCCCTGTGGCGCCGCAAAAAGAGCGAGGTTACCGACGAGGAGTACAACGAGTTTTACAAAAAGACATTCTACGATTACGAAGCTCCCGCAAAGGTTATATCCACCTCCTCCGAGGGTATGATAAACTACAACGCCCTTATGTTTATTCCCTCCCATGCACCCTTTGATTTTTACAGCAAGGAATACAAAAAAGGTCTGGCACTTTATACATCGGGCGTTATGATAATGGAAAAATGCGCAGATCTTTTGCCCGATTATTTTGGCTTTGTCCGCGGAGTGGTGGACAGCGCAGATCTCAGCCTTAACATAAGCCGCGAAATTCTTCAGCAGGATCACCAGCTCAAGGCAATAAGCAAAAATCTTGAAAAGAAGATAAAAAATGAGCTTGTTTCCATGAAGGATAACCAAAGGGAAAAATACGAAGAATTTTTCAAGTCATTCGGACGCATAATAAAGTTCGGAATATATTCCGATTACGGAATCCACAAGGAATCTCTGCAGGATCTTCTTGTGTTCTATTCCGCATCTCAAAAGAAGCTTATTACCCTGGATGAATATGTAACAGCCATGCCCGAATCGCAGAAGTATATCTACTTTGCCGCAGGTGACAGCGTGGAAAGACTTTCAAAGCTTCCTTCTGCCGAAAGCGTTATCGATCACGGCTATGACCTGCTTTTGTGCACCGAGGATATTGATGAATTCTGCCTGCAGATGTTAAGAAACTACAAGGAAAAGGAATTTAAAAACATCGGCAGCGGAGATCTTGGCCTGGAAACCGAAAGCGAAAAGGAAGAGCTTAAAAAGGCAAGCGATGAATCAAAGGATTTGTTTGACGAAATGAAAAAGGCGCTGGAAAACAAAGTAACGGATATCCGCCTTTCGTCACGTCTTAAAGAGCATCCCGTGTGCCTTTCAAGCGAAGGCCCCATTTCCATCGAAATGGAAAAGGTTTTAAAAAACACTCCCGGCAGCGAGGGAATGATAAGCGCAAAGGTGCTTGAAATAAACGCATCCCATAAGGTTTTTGAAACTCTTAAGGCTGCGTTTAACGATGGCAACAACGATAAAGTTAAAAAATATGCATATATTCTTTATAACCAGGCGTTGCTTATCGAAGGACTTCAGATAGAAGATCCCGTTGAATATGCAAAAACCGTTTGTGAGCTTATGAACTGATAATGACACCGCCGAAACAACACGCTTCGGCGGTGTTTTGGTGATAATATGAGTATTAAAAAGGTTTTGCAGCATAATAAAAGTACGTTATGTTTTTGGAGGACAGTCACAAAATGAAAACAGCAATACTTACAGGAGCATCGTCGGGGCTGGGTAAAGAGCTTGCCATGTGTATTCCGCACTATTTCCCCGACGTTTGCGAAATATGGCTTGTTGCGCGAAGGGCGGAACGGTTGAATGACCTTGCCGCAAGCATTAATTCCGAGCATGCGCATATTACGGCAATACCTGTTTGCATGGATGTTACAGCTGCGGATTTTACAGAGCGTTTTTCGGACATACTTTCCGAAAAACAGCCTGATGTGGCTTTGCTTATAAACTGTGCAGGTGTGGGTTATCTTGGTTCGTTTGATACATCTGTACTTTCCGAGCAGATGGCAATGGTAAATGTAAATGTTGCAGCACCTACAGCGCTTACGCATATGTGTTTGCCGTATATGAAAAACGGTGCGAGAATAATAAATATTGCATCCATTGCAGGCTTTGCACCAAACCCAAGACTTTCGGTTTACAGCGCCACAAAGCATTATGTAAAGGCGTTAAGTTTTGCACTTTGCCACGAACTGCATGACAGAAATATATCCGTTACCGCTGTTTGCCCAGGCCCCATGGCAACGGAATTTGTGGATGTGGGCAGAATAAGCGGACGTTCAAAAACCTTTGAAAGCCTGCCTTATACCGATCCCCACAAAGCGGCAACTGCGGCACTTAAGGCATCGCTTAAACGCAAAAGGATAGTAACGCCAGGAATTTTTTTCAAATTTATGCGTGTGCTGTGCAAACTTGTGCCGTCAAGATTGATGGTGTATTTTACAAGGGTATAAAAAAGAGGCTTCCCGAAAAATCGGGAAGCCGTATTTTTTTACAGTCAAGGTAGGTGATTTTTTATCCGAAAATTTCCTTTTCAAGCGCTGCACAAAGATAGTGGTAAACGGGCAGGTGATATTCCTGAATTTTAAAGGTTTCGGTTTCGGGTACTTTTACCGTAACATCGCAGAGTGCCGAAAGCTTGCTTTCCTTGCAGCCGGTCATGGCAAGGGTTTTTGCACCTTTAAATTTTGCGGCTTTTACGGCATTGACAATGTTTTTGGAGTTGCCCGAGGTGGAAAGACCTATAACAAGATCCTTTTCGCCTGCATAGCCGTAAACAAGCTGTGCATAAACAAGGTCTGCATCCACATCGTTGGCAAACGCGGAAAGAATAGCACCCTGCGCTGTGAGCGAAACAGCGGGAATGGCACCCTGAAATTTGTTTGCCATGTCCTCACCGTTATCGGGGAACATTTCTGCAAATTTCTTTTTCTGCTCGCAGGGTATTTCACGTCTTGATAAAAAGCCTTTCATAAGCTCTCCCACAATGTGATCGCTGTCGCTGCAGCTTCCGCCGTTGCCGCACACGTAAATTGTGCCGCCGGCGTAATATGTCTGCTTCATAAGCTCAAGTGCTCCATCAATATCCTTTTCACACTGCGCAAGGGCAGGGTAACGGGTTAAAAGTTCGTTTTTCATTTTTTGGTCCTTTCGGTAATTTATACTGTCATGGCAAGGGAAAGTGCCGCATAGTCGCCCACGTTTTCGGCAAGCTGCGCAGGTACCACCTTGCATACGTCATATGATAGCGGTAAACATTCACGGCGCATTACTTTGTCACATTCTTCAAACAAAAGATGCTTGCTGCGTGCAAAAATGCTGCCGATGATTATGCGCTGGGGGTTAAGAATATCCACCAGCACCGAAAGTCCCTGCCCGAGCCTTCTGCCGGATATTCTGTAAACCTCTTTAGCTGTTTCATCGCCTGCATCCGCGGCATCTGCCACGGTTTTGGCGGTTATGGTATCAAGTTCGTCCATACTTTTGCAAAACATGGGCTGTGTGCCGTTCTGAAGGGCTTCAATGGCAAGAGTACGTCCTATCTGAGCGATTCCTTTTCCACTGCAAAAGCCTTCAAATGAGCCTGCTTTGCCGTATCCCGAAGGCCCGAAGTCTGCAAGACGCATATGACCTGCTTCGCCTGCATTGCCGTTGGAGCCGGAATAAAGCTTTCCGTCAAGGATAAGTCCTGCTCCAAGGCCCGTGCCGAAGGTAAGGAATATCACGTTGTCAAAGCCGCGTCCTGCACCAAGCTGCCATTCGGCAATGGCACAGGCGTTGGCGTCGTTTTCAAGTATGGTCTTTATGCCGGTTTTTTCGGTGAAATACTTTACCGCCTCAATTTTATCCCATCCGGGAAGGTTGGGAGGAGAAAGTATAACTCCGTTTTTGGGGTCCAGCGGACCTCCGCAGCTTATGCCCATGGAGCATATGTCGCTGTATTTAAGGTTTTTTTCGGCAAGTATTTTGTCAATGCGGTTTACAAATTCCTGCAAAACCTCGTAAGGTGTGCCGCAGGTATCAAATTTATCCTTGGCGCTAATGTCCATTTTGCCGTCGGTGTAATTTCCGAGGGTAACGGCGCATTTTGTTCCGCCTATATCTATTCCGATATAATACATAAAAGCTCCTTAAAATCCTTCAAACTGATCAAAACCGCACTTCTTGAGCGCATCCATGTATGCATCGTAATCAATGTTTATGATATTTGTGAAGTAGTGGTTTTTGTAAACCGTGTTATCGCCGTCAAAGGACCATTCGATAAGGTAGAATTTCTTTTCGCCTTCATCAATTTTAAGCTCGTTTATTCTTGTGCTGGCGTTGGCAAATGCTGTGGCACCGCCGGAAAGAACCACCTTGCCGTCGGTTATGTTTGTTACCTTGTAGGTAAAGGTCGCGTTTTCAAGGGTATCGTTGGCAACATAAAGGGAGAGCGTGTTGTTTACGGGCTCGTCAAACATAAGGCAGACAGGCTGCTGTGCACGCTTGATATAGTGGTAGCCCACCTTTTTGGTAAAGTAATAGTCAACAACGGCGTCGGAGAACTGCGGCCAGCCGTCAACAATGTTCCACCA
>JAZSGA010000079.1:0-2462 GCA_045532495.1 Eubacteriales bacterium
GGTACACACAGCTACACCCCGCGTTTTTCCACCAGAATGATATATTCATATCACGGACTTTACGGAAATGTATTTGATGCAGATCCCGATCTTTCTTTTTCGGACAAAATGCTTAAGGAATACTCCGCTCTTGGCATAAATGCGGTGTGGGTACAAGGTATACTGTATAAACTGACCGAGTTTCCCTACGATCCGTCGGTTTCCGACGGTTGGCAGAAGCGCCGTGAAAACCTGCAAAAAATCGTAAAAAAGGCTGCCGATTACGGCATAAAAGTTTTTCTTTATCTTAACGAGCCAAGGTCCTTGCCCACAGGAATCCTCAGCAAGCATCCCGAAATGATGGGAGTTACCGAGGACGGATTTAGCGCCATGTGTACCTCAGTGCCCAAAACCCTTAATTATCTTTACAATGCCGTGCATGATCTGTGCATATCGGTTCCCGGGCTTGGCGGCTTTTTCACCATAACCATGTCCGAAAACCTTACAAACTGTTGGTCAAGAGCATACAACAATGACTGCAAATGCAAAAGGTGTGCCAAGCGCACCCCCGCCGAGGTTGCTGCGGAGGTAAACAACACCATAAACGCCGCAATGAAATCGGCAGATCCCAAAATGAAACTCATGGCATGGACCTGGGGATGGCGTACAACAAAAGGTTTTTCGGATGAAGAATGTATAAAGCTTTTGCACGATGATATTTCTGTTCTTTCGTGCAGCGAAGATGATATGCCTTTTGAAATTGCAGGCGTAAAGGGCAATGTTATGGATTATACCATGTCATTACCTGCCCCGGGTCCAAGAGCCAAGGATATATGGGCATGTGCACGCAAACACGGCAAAAAAACAGCGGCAAAAATTCAGATAAACAACACCTGGGAATGTTCAACTGTACCGTACATACCGGTTTTCGGTCTTGTTTCGCAGCATATAAAAAGGCTTATTGATGTGGGTGTAAACGATTTGCTGCTCAGCTGGACTTTGGGCGGTGCTCCGTCACCAAATATAAAAGCAGCTTCGGAATATTTTTTTGAAAGCAACGGTGTAACCGAATCGCCTTTGAATTCACTTTACGGAAAGCACGCCGAAGCAGTGCAGCTTGCAACAGAGCATTTCGACAACGCATTCCGTGAATTTCCGTTCAGCATACAAACAGTGTATTTCGGCCCACAGTTTTCGGGACCTGCAAATCTTATGTACTTTAATCCATGCGAAGAAACAGCAACAATGACAGGCTTTCCGTACGAGGATGTGAATTCCTGGAAAGGCCCTTACAGCAGCGACATATTGGAAGTACAATTTAAAAAGCTTTCCGAGAAGTGGAAAAACGGACTTGATATTTTATCAAAAGAAATGGGCGGCTCAGAAATTACAGATATAGCAGAGGCATGCTATGACATTTTCCGCTCAAGCTATAATCAGATAAAATATGTGAGATTAAAGCAGCAGCACGCCTTCGACGAAATTATCGGGCTGCTTGATGAGGAACAGCAACTTGCCGAAAGCCTGTATAATATAACATTGCGCCGTCCCGAGGTGGGTTATGAGGCGGCAAACCACTATGTTTTCACCCCCGGAATGTGCCTTGAAAAGGTGTTGAACTGTAAAAGATTGAAACAAGAATTCTCTTTGCATAACAGCTGATATAAAAGTCTAAAAAACGCACCGAAAGGTGCGTTTTTTGATTGCATGTAATTCAATTTTTGTTTTAACTAAGACCTGCAAGCATTTTACGGAGTAAAACAAGATCGTCGGTGGTTATCTGACCGTCAGCATTAAGCCGTGCTCCCTGCAAGTTAATATCATTATCGGTTGCAAGACCTGCACGGAGAAGATGTATACCCATTTTCGTTGTTTGTACCCACTCCAACACAATTCCAATACTTTCCATCTGGAAATTTTTCTTTTAGCTGAGCCAAAGAAAGAGTTGTTGCTGCACCAACAGGCAATGACACAATCGGAATCATTCCAACCAATACAACTACACTCAACACAAGCGCCAAAAATCTTTTTTGCAACACAAAAATACTCTTCTTTTGCTTCTCTCTCATTTATAGAACTGACCTCCAAAAAACAAAAAATGCGCCAACCGAAGCTGACGCACAAAAAATAATAAAAATACACACACTTTCTGAACTAAAAAATATTAAGATTTTGTTTGGCAATTACATTATAACCATTTTTTACTTAATTGTCAACAATTAATCAGGGCAATTGGAATTTAATATTTTTTAGGTTTTTACGCAAAAACGACCCCACAGAAAACCTGTGAGGTCGCTTTTTATTATATAATGTTAATTATACAACTAATTGATTAGTCCTTCAGAGCTGCCTGAGCCGCTGCGAGTCTTGCGATCGGCACACGGAAGGGCGAGCAGGAAACGTAATCAAGGCCGATTGTGTGGCAGAATTCTACGGATGTGGGGTCACCACCGTGTTCGCCGCAGATACCAACATGGAGATCC
>JAZSGA010000222.1:0-15319 GCA_045532495.1 Eubacteriales bacterium
TAACGATATAAACCCCATGGCGCCCGTGCATGTGCTGGTGATTCCCAAGGTGCACATTGCTTCCTGCGATGATGTAAATGCCGAAAATTCCTGCTATGTGCAGCACATTTTTGAAAACATTCCTGCCATTGCAAAGGCGGCTGGCATAACAAACGGCTACCGTGTTATTTCCAACTGCGGCGCCGATGCAAAGCAGTCGGTAAAGCATTTGCATTTCCATATCCTGGGCGGTAAGGAATTGCCGGAGAATATGGGTTGATTTTTTCAGCTTTTTTAAAAAATTACTAAACGATCGGAGTGTAAAATTATGTCACAGCGCAAATATTACACATTAAATGTGGCAGGTCTTAAGCGTGATCTGCCCATATGCCCCGTAAGCGATGCTCTTTCCATTGCAGGCTTTGTAATTTTCGGTGATTATGAGCTTACCGAAGCCTGTGCCCGTGAGCTTATCAAAAAAATACCCGAGCATGATTACATAATCACAGCCGAGGCAAAGGGTATTCCCCTTGCCCACGAAATGGCTCGTCAGCTGGGCGAAAAAAAGCATTTTGTTGCACGCAAAAACATCAAAGTTTACATGGTGGATCCCATTTCTGTTGAAGTGCGCTCCATTACCACACAAAAACAGCAGACACTTTATATCGACGGTGCCGATGCTCAGCTTATGAAGGGCAAAAAGATACTTATTGTTGATGATGTTATAAGCACCGGCGAATCGCTGGCGGCTGTGGAAAAGCTTGTTACCGAAGCAGGCGGCATTGTTTGCGGCAGGGCAGCTATTCTTGCCGAGGGCGATGCAGCAAAGCGTGACGACATTGTATTTTTGGAAGAACTTCCGCTGTTTTTCCATTAAGATTGCCATATGGCAGGTAATTTTTATCCCAAAAAAAAGCAGGGCAATGCTGAAAACGAGGCATTTAATCTGCTTAAAACCCGCATAAAAGAAAAATCCATTGGCGGTGCATACATTTTTCGCGGTCAGGAAGAGTACATGAAGCGGTTTTATTTTTCCGAGCTGTGCAAGGCATCGGGCGATGCAGTGGCAAATGTAAACGTTATTGATGACGAGGATTTTTGCGCCGAAGTTTTGCTTGATGCGGTAAATACCGCGCCGTCCATAGATTATTCCGACAGCTTTTTTGCCGATGAGGTTCAAACTCCCTCCGCCGTGCGCATAATAAAGGCGGTTTGCCCCGCCGTGGGAAAGCTTTCCGACCGTGAAATGCTGGCACTTGCCGAAATGTGTGCGGATGTGCCGGCTGATGTATGTGTGGTGTTTTATTTTCATCACACCGAGGACGGCAGAAGGGCAAAGGAATATGAAAAAAGCATAAAGCTGCTTTCGGAGCTTGACGGTATATGTGATGTGGAATTTTGCCGTGAAGCACCCACAAGTCCCCTGCTTAAAAAATGGGTAAAGCGTCATTTTGATGCAAAAAAATGCGATATTGATGCCGCAGGTGTGGAATATTTTATAAATGCCGTGGGCAACGATATGAGCACTTTGGCCGGCGAAATTGATAAGCTTTGTACCTACCTTGCCGACCGCAATCCTAAAACTGTTTATACCGCAGATATAGATTACGTTTGCATACGCAACACCGAAGCACGCCTTGATGATGTTACCCGGGGTGCTCTTACGGGCGATTATGCAAAGGCAATGGCGGCTTTTTGTGTTCTTGCGGCGGAAAAAACTCCCGAAACCTATATTTTTGGAGCAATTTCCAACAAAGTAAACGAGCTTTGCACCGTGGAGCATTATAAATCCGCAGGTCTTTCACAGGCAGATATTGCAAAAACTGCCGGTATACGTGATTTTGTTGTAAAAAATGACTTTGCCATGCTTGAAACTTTATCACGCAGATCACGTCAGAATACAGGGGTGTGCGATAAATTTGTTGCTATCCTTGCTGAGTACGACATAAAGCTTAAAAGCTTTGCGGCGGATAAATATCTTTTGCTTGAAAACATGATCTTCAAGCTTTCCAACGCAAAATAATTACCTTATTATATACGGAGGTGCGGCAGATGGTTTCTTTTCAGATTTTTGTGGCTGTTTGCATTTTTGCTGCCCTTTGTGCGGCATGTGCGGTGTTTTTTTGCCAGCGCTTACTGTATTATCGCAAAAAATTTAAAAAACAAAATCTGAATATTGCCACATCAGTCCACGATATATGCTCGCCCCTTACCAACATAAAGGGATATGCGGACGCTTTGCTTGACGGTACTTTGCCGCAGGATAAAGCAGAGCAAAGCCTTGCCGTTATTTCCATGGAGTCACAGCGCATTGCATCGCTGGCAAGGCGCATGGATAAGGAATATGCCCCCGAAAAGAGTGTTTTTGGCATATGTGATACGGCGGCAAGGATGTGCATAATATTCGAAAATGCCGCAAAGGCAAAGGGTATTTGCATAAATACCCTACTTCCCGATGAAGAAATATACGTTTTTGCCGACAGCGACGGCATTACCGAGGCTCTTTACAACATTATAAACAATGCGGTAAAGTATTGCCCCGACGGCGGATGTGTGGATATTTGCGTAAAAGATTTATTTGAGCATTGTCCCGTTAATGATAAAGTAAATGTGTGCGTAAGCAACAATTCCGCACATATTCCGCAAGATACTTTAAACGGCATTTTTTTGCCCTTTAACCGCGGAGAAAATTCCGAAAATACAAGCGGAAAAGGTCTTGGGCTTTATATAGCCCATAAAATTATAACAGCCCATGGATGCAAAATATCCGCAAGCTGTGAAAATGGTATATTTACCGTGGAATTTTGCCTTGAAAAGGCAAAATAATAACATATGTTTTGTTTTGAAAACGTATGTTTAAAATTAAATCCGAAAAACCGTGCTTCAGCACTGTTATAAAAATAAAATGAAAGGAGTAAAACGGTATGAATGATATTGCTATAGATCTTGGCACATCAACGGTGCAGGTATATGTAAAAGGCAAAGGCGTTATTATAGAAGAACCTTCCGTTGTGGCGGTGGACAAAACATCGGGCAAGGTTTTAAAAGTAGGCCGTGAAGCCGAACTTATGCTGGGCAGAACTCCGGGAAATATACTGGCTGTACGCCCCATAGTTGGCGGAGTAATATCGGATTACGATGCCACATTAAAGCTTTTGCAGGCGCTTATAAAGCGCGCTTCACAGCAATCATTTTTTAAACCCAGAGTAATTATATGCGTTCCCAGCAGCATTACCGAGGTTGAAGAGCGTGCGTTGTGTGATGCGGCTGTTTGTGCAGGTGCCAAAAAAACTTACCTTATTGAAGCCCCCGTTGCCGCAGCCATTGGTGCAGGTATTGATATTTCCAAGGCCGTGGGCAACATGGTTGTGGATATTGGCGGTGGCACAAGTGATGTGGCTGTTATATCCATGCACAACGTGGTAACAGGTGAGTCCATAAAAATCGCCGGAGATGCCATAAATGAGGCGATTATAAAATATATCCGCCGTAAGTATAATATGCTTATTGGCGACCGCACCGCCGAGGAAGTAAAGATCAACATTGGCTGTGCATGGCCTGCTGATAAAATCAACTACATGCAGGTAAAGGGCAGATGCCTTATTGAAGGCTTGCCGAAAATGATCGAGGTATCTTCGCAGGAGCTGCTTGAAGCCATTGAAGAACCCGTAACTTCCATTGTCAATGCCATATGCGCCGTAATAGAGCGCACACCGCCGGAGCTTGTGGGCGATATTGCTGCAGGCGGCATTGTTATGACCGGCGGCAGCAGCCAGCTTTCGGGATTGGATAAGCTGGTTGAGCATGTAACCGGCATACGCACTTTTATTGCTGATAATCCGGTAAAATCCGTTGCTATTGGTGCAGGACGCTCGTTGGATAGCATTTCCCACAAAACACCGGGAACCATCAACCTTGCACGTCAGCGCCAGGAACGCTTGTAATACATTATTACAAAAACTGCAAAAAACGGCATTGTTTCACGTGGAACAATGCAAAAAATGTTTCATGTGAAACATTTTACGGTGTTTTTAAACACATTATTCACAATTATAGATTTTTAAATTCTGCAACAGTTTGGAGTATTTATGGCAAAAAACAATGCGGTTTGTGACCTTTCGTCCATAACCGATGCCGAAAAAAGGGTGCTTGACCGAGTGCTTTGCGCCGTTTCCACCGAAAGCAACGCCCATTCATATATAATAGAGGGCGGCAGCGCTTTATCAAGATTCCGCTGTGCCGTGTATATAGCGTGCGCGGTTGTGTGCGTGGAAAAAAACGGCGGTATGCCGTGTTTTAAGTGCAATCAGTGCAGTAAAATAATAAGCGATCAGCACACCGACATAAAAATGCTCGGCGGCGAGGACGGCGACATAAAAGTGGATGACATCCGCGCCATTAGCAAAGAAGCCTACGTTTTGCCCACGGATTGCGACCACCATATTTACATACTGCGTGACAGCGACCGCATGAACAGTTTTGCGCAAAACGCTCTGCTTAAAATTATGGAAGAGCCGCCGCAAAACACTCTGTTTTTGCTGCTTTCTCCGTCAAAGGAACTGCTTTTGCCCACGGTGGTATCCCGTGCGCAGGCTTTGACGCTGGGAAAAAGCAGTATTGAAGAAATGCAAAACGCACTTATGGCAAGATACAGCTTTTTGACACCGCAAACAGCATTGCGTGCGGCAAAGCTGCAAAGCGGACTGGATAAAATAGAGCTGGATACGACATCACTTAAGGCACTGGATGCCGCATATGATGTGGTATACAGGTTTTTTGTGGAAAAAAAGAGCCGTATAAACGAGCTTTTGCCCAAAACCCGTGATCCCTTGGTGCTAACTTTGTCCATACTTGCCATGGCAAGCCGTGATATTGCCGTGTCAAAATACTCTGACTCCCAACTGTTTGTATTTGAACAAAACAGCGATTTTGAAACCGCATGCGGAGGCTTTTCGCTCAAGCGTGCCATGGAGCTTTACGAAGCTTTTTCAAAAGCCGCCGAAAGAATAAACAATGCCGGCAACCAGTCATCGGTGTTGGCGGAGCTGTTTTGTGCGGTTAAAAAGTAACCGCTTGTTTTAAGAAAGGTATATTTAATGGAAAAGAAAGACAGAAACGCAAAGCCCGGTGACAGCGAGATAGTCACAAAAAAGGGTTTTCTTATATCACCGCCCAAGCGAAATCCTGCGCCAAAAGCTGCAGAAATAGAATCGCAAAACCGCGGCGAAAAGGCTAAAATTGCAAATAAAGAGGGCGAAAAGGACAACAAAAGGTTTGGCAAAAAGCCCTTTGGCAACCGCAAAAGACACGATGATAAGCCGCCCAAGGCAGAAAAACCCGCCGAAAATGCTGCAAAGCACGAAAATATCGATAACCGTGCAAATAACAACACAACCAATAAACCCGTAAAGAATCAGCGTCCGCCTCACCGCGAAAAGCCCTTTGCACATGATAAAAAGCACGGTGACAAGCCCTTTAAACAGGGCAAAAACAGGGGCGAAAAGCCTGCCGCTGAACATCAGGAGCAGGTGAATAATACAAATCAGCACAAACAGCACCAGCCCGAAAAAACGCACAAGCAGCCTGCACAAAAGGTTCCCTCGGTGCTGGGCGACCTTGGTTTTGTATCGGATTCCTTTAAAAAACGCAGTGCGACCTACACTTTGGCGGATGAAAATACACCCGAGGAAAAGATAGATTATTCCAAGGCAATTCCCCTGCGTGATCAGATATATCCTCCCAAAAAGCCGGCAAAGCCCTTAACCGTTGAGGATAAGGCAGGCAAGACCGAAATAATCGGTATACGTTTCAAAGAAGCCGGCAAAATATATTATTTTGATCCCGACGGCACTCAGGTTTCCTTTGGCACTCCCGTTATAGTGGAAACTGCACGGGGGCTTGAATATGGCTATACCGCCATTTCCAACCGTTTTGTGCCTGTGGATAACATTGTTTCTCCGCTTAAAAAGATAATCCGCATTGCCACAAAAGAGGATAAGGAACGTCTGGATGCCAACAAGATTCTCGAAAAGAACGCAGAAAGCGTTTTTGTTGAGAAGGTAGAAAAGCTTGGACTTGCCATGACGCTTATAGGCGTGGAATACACCTTTGACAATACAAAGCTGCTGTTTTACTTTGCCGCCGAAAGCCGTATAGATTTCCGTGAGCTGGTAAAAGAGCTTGCCGCTGTTTTCCGCACCCGTATAGAGCTGCGCCAGGTTGGCGTCCGTGATGAAGCAAAAATGCTTGGCGGACTTGGTGTTTGCGGCAGACCTTTGTGCTGCAAAACATTCCTGGGCGAATTTGCGCAGGTTTCCATAAAAATGGCAAAGGATCAGAACCTTTCCCTCAACTCCTCAAAAATCTCCGGCACCTGCGGCAGATTGCTGTGTTGCCTGCGTTACGAGGACGAGGTTTATCAGGAAGAATACAGCCGCACACCAAAAGTGGATGCCATTGTGGAAACCCCCGAAGGCAAAGGCGTGGTTGTGGAGGCAAATCCCCTTAAGGGCATTGTGCGTGTGCGCATGGATGACCGCAAGGAAGCGCCGCCCCAGTCATTCCACCGTGATAATGTAAAGATCCTTGGTTATATACGCTCCGAAAAGAAGCATGATGAGGAGCTTGAGGATCTTAAAGAGCTGGAAAAAGAATAAAGCATTGCCCATCCGTTTTTTGCGGATGGGTTTTTTGTTTGGATAAAAACAAAATCCCTCCAGCGTCATCTAAGGTCCCCCTTCCTTTTGCAAAATACACAGTTTGAAAAGGCTTCCCCTAAAAACGAAGTTTTTGTGAGGGGAAGCTGTCACCGCAGGTGACTGATGAGGTGTAGGTCACGCAGTGACCGTTATTATTTGCCGTTTGGAAAAAGGTTTTATTAAGGAAACGCTGCTGCCGCAGCTACACCTCATCCGTGTTGCTGCGCAACCCACCTTCCCCTCAAGGGGAAGGCTAATAAGGCTCCTCACGTCATATCGGTTGCCATTTATACCCCAACACATTTTTTGATATCGGTAAAAAGTTGGTACAATAAATCCGCACGCAGTTGCGGAAAAGGCACACATAAATCTGCTGTAAAAATGCGCTATGCCAGCGTGCGCCGTAAAGGTTGTTTTTACCGCATGAACTTCGTAAAAAGCAAGGTTCTTTTTTGGTTACTTTTTTGTTATATAAGAAAAAAGTAACGAGTGGGATAGGTGGGGGGTGCGATACCCCCTTGGGGGCTAATAAGGCTCCTCCCCCGGGGGAGCTGGCACGGCGTAGCCGTGACTGAGGGAGTTAAAAAGACAAAAAGTTTTGGCTGATATTCCCATGATAAACTGCGGTTGAAAGCTTTTGCACAACTCCTTCCGGTTTTGTTGCACAAAACCACCTTCCTCAAGAGGAAGGCTGTTGGGGCTTCCCCTAAAAACGAAGTTTTTGTGAGGGGAAGCTGTCACCGCAGTGACCGTTATTATTTGCCGTTTGCAAAAAGGTTTTATTAAGGAAACGCTGCCGCCGCAGCTACACCTCATCCGTTTTTCCTCATCAGCGTCTGCACAAAAAGATAAGCGCATATAACCGTAACCGACAAATTGAAATTGCTGAGTGTTGCGGTAACTGCCGCCACAAAGGAAAGCAATATAAGCGCACACAGCTGAATAAAGTTAACTATATTTTCCGCCCTTTTTTGCTCCATGCGGCAAAGCAAAAAATATTTTACGGCATTTCCGCCGTCAAGTCCGCAGGCAGGCACCATATTCACAAGCATAAGAAACCCACAGCAAATTGTGCAAAAAATCAGCTCCTCACACGGGAAAGCAATAAACAGCACAAAAAATATTGCCCCTGCCATAAGATTGAACAAAGGCCCGCCAAGACAAACGGCAATTTCTTTGTAATAGCTTTTGCAGCCTGCGGTTTTAAGCTCGGCACCAAAGGGCAAAAAGGATATACCGTAAACCCGTGCACCGCATAGCTTTGCAAGGCAAACATGCCCCAGCTCATGTATTGCGGCACACATAAGGGCAATGCATGAATACCGAGCCTGCGCAATTATAAGCGCTGCAAAGGAAATAACCGCAAGAAAATGTACCGTTACGCAAAAAGAGCCTATGTAAAAACTGCGCTCAGAAACCATACCGTGCTTCCCATGCATCAAACGCCGTTTTTGCCGCATCCTCAAAGGTTATTCCGCTTTGCACACAGTGTTCGGCACCGTATATGGCAGAAACTGCCGCAGTTCTTTCTTTGCTGTGCTCATCCGATATGCGTATAAAAACCGCCGCCGCAATTATAACTGCGGCAATGGCGGTGTTTTTTATTATTTCCATGAAAAATCCCCGTAAAACCGTTTTGTTTCATTATATTTTTTGCCTGCCGTGAATATTACCCAAAGGACAGGCATATAATCAAAAAAACAAAATGAAAGGGCAGGACTTATGAACACATCTTCAAAATATAAAACAGCCGCCATTATTGCGGCGGCGTTTATTGTGCTGTTTTCGGCAACTCTTACCTGCGGTATGGATGCGCCCAACGTGTGCGAAAGTCAGACAGCCTCCGCAACATATGCGCAAAAGCACCGGGATATGCCGCAGCTGCACATGTCGGCGCTGGACGGCGTAATAAAAAGCAACCGCCAGGCGCTTGCTGCAAAAACAACAGAAACTCCGCCGGCAAAACAAGCCCCCGAAACGGATGCGGTATTTTCCGATGTTGCAGTATATGCACCGGCGGTGCTGCTTTGCGATATGTCGGGCGGAATAGCGCACGAGCTTACCCTGGAGCAGTATGTGCTGGGCGCTCTGCTTGCCGAAATGCCATATGACTTTTGCGCCGAAGCTCTTTGCGCCCAGGCAATAGCCTGCCGCACATATGCGCTTTACAATCTTTTAAACGGAAGCCGCCACGAAAACGGTGCATCGGTATGCACAAACGCAGGTCATTGTCAGGCATATTGCGATCCTGCCACAGTTTCGGCACAGCGGCTTGAAGCGGCAAAAAAAGCGGTGGAAAATACGGCGGGCGAGATAATGCTTTACGGCGGCAAGCCCATTCTTGCGGCATTCCATTCAAGCTCGGGTAAAAAAACAAAATCCTCTGCCGAGGTTTGGGGCGGAGATCTTGCCTACCTTGTGTCGGTGGAAACCCACGAAAACGGGTTTGAGGATATGCCCACAGTCAAAACACACACCCTTGCACTTAAAGATTTTGCCGCATCAATGCGCAGGATAAAAGCCTTTGCGGATATTTCCGACAGCGGCTTTGAAACCGTGGAACTCAAAAAAAGCCCGTCGGGCAGGGTAATGCAGGTGTGTGTCGGCACAGCGCAAGCTTTGGGCAGCGATGTGGTGTCGGTTTTGGGGTTAAGATCCTGTGATTTTGATATATATGTAAATGCAGGTGCCGTTACCGTAATCTGCAACGGCTACGGACACGGCGTGGGGCTTAGCCAGTACGGCGCCGAGGAAATGGCGCGCAGGGGCAAAAACCGATATGAGATACTTTCCCATTATTATACGGGAATCACTTTTGGTAAGGTGGCAGCGTGATTTATTTGGTATACTTAAAACAAGTATACCGTCAACAATATATACTATGTAAATCTTAAAATATACTTAAAATAAGTTAATTTTAAGGTGATTTTTATGAGAAACAAAAACAACAAGCATCTGGGCATAGAGATAGATCCCGAGCTGCATTATAAGCTTCATTATATTTCAAAGTATGAGGGACGCTCTGCCAACGGACAAATACTTTACCTTATCCGCAAGTGTATCCGTGAGTTTGAACAGCGTGACGGAGAAATAACAGTGCCCGAAAAGGACTGATGTGCATAAAATCATAAATATGCATAGATTATGCATTATATATGCATGCCGAAATGTAAAGAATCTGTAAAAGGGTGCCGCAAAAGGCAGGCAGGGTATTGACTAACGGTTTTGCAGGGTGTATAATTGTTGCATGTTTAAGAGTTCGGATGCATAAATATTCAATCCCGATCTTGTCGCACGGAGGTTTGACATGAACACATTTAAAAATAAAAGCTTTTTAAAACTGCTGGATTTCACTCCTGCAGAAATTTCCACCCTTATAGATCTTTCCGCAAAATTCAAACAGCTCAAAAAGCAGGGCAAGCCCCACCGTCTTTGTGAGGGCAAAAACATTGCTCTTGTTTTTGAAAAGACCAGCACCCGTACCCGTTGTGCCTTTGAGGTGGCGGCGGCTGATCTGGGCATGCATCCCGTTTATCTTGATCCGTCGGGATCGCAGATAGGCAAAAAGGAAAGCATCGCCGATACCGCAAGGGTGTTGGGACGTATGTTTGACGGTATAGAATACCGCGGCTACGGTCAGGAAATAGTGCAGGAGCTGGCACATTTTGCAGGCGTGCCCGTATGGAACGGCCTTACCAACGAGTTCCATCCCACACAGATATTGGCGGATTTTCTTACAATACAGGAGCATTTTGGCACACTTTGCGGCAAAAAGCTGGTTTATATGGGCGATGCACGCTATAACATGGGCAATTCGCTTATGGTGGGCTGTGCAAAAATGGGCATGCACTTTGTGGCATGTGCACCGTCAAAATATTTCCCCGAAAGCGGACTTGTTGATGAGTGCAAAAAAATCGCTCAGCAAACGGGTGCCGTTATAGAATTCTGCGAAGATCCTGCCACCGCCGTAAAGGGCGCGGATGTTATTTATACCGACGTGTGGGTTTCCATGGGCGAGCCTGCCGAGGTATGGGCAGAACGTATTTCCGATCTTACCCCTTACCGTGTTACAAAACAGCTTATGGAAACAGCGGGTGCCCAGTGCCGCTTTATGCATTGCCTGCCTGCGTTCCACGATCTTAAGACCACCACGGGCAAGGAAATTTACAACAAATTCGGCATTGATTGCATGGAAGTTACCGACGAAGTATTTGAAAGCGACGCTTCCATTGTGTTTGATGAGGCGGAAAACCGCATGCATACCATAAAGGCTGTTATGGCGGCAACGCTTTGCGATGAGCTGCTGTAATCTTCATATTATAAATAATACGGCGTGTTGTCCTTTGGGGGTAACACGCCGATATACGTTGTAGATAAAATTGGGGGTGTAGCCATGCAAAAAAAAGCATATATCCGCCTTGAAAGGGATCTTTTTGAAATAAAAACAAAAAACGGCATGCAGTACGGCGGAAATCAGACATTGTTTGAAAATCCTGCAATTTCCGCAGGCGGCTGCGGTGTTATAGGAGCGGCAAACGTGCTGTGTTACCTTAAGGGAATTCAGCCGGATGAATCGCAGTATAACGGCATGTGCATGGAGCTTTACAAAAAATATATCCGCGTAAGCCGCCGCTTTGGCATAACGGGTTTGGGGCTTGTATATGGACTTAACCGTGCTTTTGCCGCATATGGCATGGCATACCGTGCAAAGTGGTGCATGAGCATAAAAAAGCTGGAAGAACGCATTTATAGCATGCTTGAAAATGACATTCCCGTTATAATCTCCGCAGGACCTGCATTGCCGTGGCGCAAAAAAAGTGCGGTAACTCTTTTTTGCCGTGACGGAGATAAGCTTGTGGCAAAAGCCGCCATGCGGTCGCATTATGTCACGGTCACGGCGGCGGATGATAAGCTTATGTGCGTTTCGTCCTGGGGTAAAAGGTATTATATTTTAAAATCCGATTTTTACCGCTATGTAAAAAAACATAGCCTGCCGCTGTTTTGTAATATTGTGTATATTGAACGGATGCCTATGTTTCCGTGATATACAGCGGTAAAAAACTATTGCATGACTCACATAAGCACAAAAACAAAACAAACAAAAACAAAACAAGGATGCAAAACGCATCCTTGTTGTTTTATATGTCATTTAAGAGCTTCCTGCTTTTCAAAGAAAGCCACCACGCCGTCGCACAGCGCCTGTGCAGAGCGGTCGATGTTGCCCTCTGCCAGTGTCCACTGGAATTCCTCCACGTTGGAAATAAACGACATTTCGCAAAGGGTGGATGGGAATCTGTGGTCACGTGCCATGGCCAGCTTTTGATAAGCCGTTGTGCGTTGCATGCGGTTAAGACTGCTGCAAACATGGTCCGAAACGGTTTTTGCCAGCATTATTCCCGAATTGTTGGAATAAAGTCCAAGGTAACCGCGCGCCCTTTGAGCATTGGAGCTGTCGGCAACGGAATTGTGGTGCACCGATACAAGAATGTCTGGAACCACGGCGCTTATCATGTCAAGACGGTCGTAAAGATCATAGGTAACATCCTCGGTGCGTGTGGTATAAACCGTGGCACCCAAAGCACGCAACTTTTCCACAAAGCTGTTGGCAATAAGCAGGTTAAGATCGCTTTCGTGCATCTTTAGCGAAGGTCCGCCGGGGCCCAGGGCGCCGGGATCGTTGCCGCCATGACCTGCATCCACATAAATGCGCTTGCCTGCCAGGGGTGCTGTGGGATCTCCCGAAAGTCCTATGGGGTTGTTAAAGCGTATTTTTATAAAGCTTGAATCGTAAACAAGGTTAAAACCGTAGTAGTTTTCGGGATCTTTAAGTACTGCTGTGTATAAAACCGTCTTTCCGCTGGCACCGGGTTTTACGCTGACAGAAGAAAACAGCGGATTTTCCACAAGATAAAGCTCAGGCATTATTTCGGGCAACGTATCGTAAAGCACAATGGTAACATTGCTGTCGTTTACCCATACATCCACGGGCACATTTTCAAGCACGCCAAAACGCAGCTCGGTGTAATTTTCGATGTAGTTTTGGCTGTCGCTTTTTACCACCTCGGATTCGGCGGAAAGAATGGTGTTGCTGTAAAGCGGCTGACCTTCCACCACGGTCACATTGTCCTCGGAAACATAACCGCCAAAAGATAGACGGTAGTATCCCGAATCATAGCCTGTTATGTAATCACGCATGCCGGGGGAAGATGGGGTGTAATCGTCATAAAAAGAGGATGTGGGTTCCTTTTTCAGATAGGTGTAATCGTCGTCCACCTGGGCGTAAATAAGTGCGCCTTTGCCAATCTGCTTCATAAATCCTGCGTTTATTGTTTTGGAGTTGCCGCCGGAGGTGGCAGTGTATTTTATGGATCCAAGATCAATTATCTGTCCGTCGGGAGCAAGATTGCTGAAGGTTATGGTGCCCTTGTAAACTTCTTTTATCAAAGCACCGCCCTGGCTTTTTGAGCCCAGCGTGGGCGAAAGCACGGCAGATGCACCGCCGACCGATACCGAAACGGCACAGCCTGCAGGTGCGGTACAGCTGAATGTAACCGTGTCACCGCCGCTTATCCATATTTCGCCCGAGGGCGAAACAGAGGTTATATCAAATGAGGGAAGCGTTGTAACCGTGGATGCCACCGTGCCAACATGCGTGATGCTGTGGCGCACCGTGTTTTCACCCTGTGTTACGGTGTAGGAATTGCTTCCGTTTTTAAGCGTTGCATAATAGCCAAAAAATCCGTCCTTTGTGCGTGAAACCACATTGCCGTTTACGGTAACGGGAGCTGCGGTATCCGAAACCTCGGACGAGCCCAGCACATATTGGTTGGTAACGGTGGTTTTGTGGCCGTTGGAGGGGTAGTTTATGGAAGTTGCCGTGCTTCCCGACGGTGCGGGGGCAGGGGCAGAGTAAATTTTTGTTATCTTGTCGGTCACACCGCAGGTGTTGGCGGCAAGGTCGGCATAGCCGTAAAAAATACTTCCGTCATAGCACAAAAGACTGCGTGCAAATTCCACCTGAATGGGAATTTCGTTGGCGGGGAACTCCGCGGTTTTGTAAAGAGCGTGGCCTATGTAAAGATCAACGCCCGTGCCGTCAAGGTTGGCGTTCCACCATCTCGAAACCACGTCAAAGGGAGCGGCGGAGGTATTGAAAGCCCAGTATATCTGCGGAGCAAGGTAATCCACATAACCGCCCTTTACCCAGGCAATGGCATCGCAGTAAACCTGCGAATATGCCTCAAAGCCGGTGGTTTCGCTGCCGGGAACGGGGGTGTTGCTGGATGCGTTGGAATAAATTCCAAAGGGACTTATGCCAAAACGGCAATCGGGATTTGCCGCCTTTACGGCATCGTATATTCCCTTAACGGTGGTGTTTACGTTGTTTCTGCGCCAGTCCTCAATGCTTGTGCCGTCGGTGCATAAGGCATACTGTGCGGCATCGTCAAAAACGCCGCCCTGTACAGGATAGGGGTAAAAATAATCGTCCATGTGTATGCCGTCCACACCGTAGGTTGTGGCAATGTATGCGGCCTCTGCGGCTATCATGGCGCGCACTTCGGGTATGGCGGGGTTGTAGTAATACTTGTTGTCGGAATATTTAACGCAGTATTCCGGGTGAAGCCTTGCAGGGTGATTTGCGGCAAGGGCAGAAAGCTCGGTGTTTGCGTAATATGTCACTCTGAAAGGGTTGATCCATGCATGCAACTCAAGCCCATACTCGTGGGCTTTCTGGGTTATGTATGCCAACGGGTCAAAATCGCCGCCGGGGGCAACTCCCTGGGTGCCGGATATGAATGTGGACCACGGATAGGTGTTTGATTTGTAAAACGCATCGGCGCAGGGCGATGCCTGGAAGAATATGGCATTAAGACCTGCGGCATTTGCTGTGGCAACAATGCTGTCAAGCTCCGCACGCATCTGGTCGGCATTAAGCCCCTTGCGTGACGGGAAGTTTATGTTGGCAACGGTGGCTATCCATACACCGCGCATTTCGTGGGATGTGTCAACGGGGGTGTGCCGTATAACGGGCTCCTGCTCAATTTCCTGCGGAGGAGGAACGTCTTCCGCCATGGGTTTGTTGGTTTCACCCTGACCGTTTCCGAAAAGATAAAAGAATATGAAAGTAATTGCGGCAAGGGCAATTACGGTTGCGGCGGTAAGTATGGGTATTATGGGGATGCGTACAGTGTGTGCCTTTGTAATGCTTGCGTCGCGCTGAATATCGTCGACAACATTCTCGGTGACGGCGCTTTCGCATACAGGGGTTGTGTTTTTGGCGGCATTTTCTTCGGTAATGCGGTTGTCATCGGGATTGTAATTCAAAATTTCCACCTCCGTAAGTACTGTATATAAATAAGGAATAAAAAGTCACAAATACGTTTTTGGTGCGCATTTCTTCATTTTATTATATTATACAACATTTTTCGCTTCTTTTCAATATACATCCCGAAGAAATATTTGGTCAAACGTTATATAGTCAAACTGCACAAAAAGAGAGTAAAAAGATGTACAAAACGCCCACAAAGTGCTGATTGATAAAAAATATGCGAAAAAAATGAAAAAAATGCTTGACAAAGTTGAGTTAATGTGGTATTCTAATAAAGCTGACCGCGAGGCGGGAAGCACCGGACTTTGAAAAT
>JAZSGA010000191.1:0-2575 GCA_045532495.1 Eubacteriales bacterium
ATCGTATTCAAGGCACGATGCGGATAGCTGTTTGAAATTCTCGGTGAGCTCTTTATATAAAAAATCGCCTAACATTCCCGATTCGATTTTCTCATGGTAAGCCTGTTTTTCGGTAAGCCGCTCACTATTGAAAAAACTGCCGGATTTTCTGAGAGTAACACGTTTGTAGGTGCAAAGTTCGTTCTTTTTATCACTTAAAGTTACACGCAAAGTGTTATCCGCAGTCAAAGGTGCCAAAGCCAATGTAAGTTCACTGTTTATCATTTGATATTCTCCAGATATTCAATTACAAGCAGCATGGCTTCATCCGATGCGGCAATGCGAACGCTTTCTCTGTCATGGCAGGTGTTGCCAAGAAGAAGCTTTTTGCATTTTTTATATCCGTCTGAGCACGCAATTGCGGTATAAACCAGCCCAACGGGTTTCTGAACTGTGCCGCCGCCCGGTCCCGCAATACCCGTTGTGGATATGGCAATATCGGAACCAGAAAGGTCAAGCATACCAAGCACCATTTCGACCGCTGTTTGTTCAGATACCGCACCGTGGGTTTCAAGGGTTTCTTTTTTTACACAAAGGAGTTTTGTTTTTGCTTCGTTGGCATAGGTACAAACACCGTAGCCAAATACTTTGGATGCTCCCGATACATTTGTGATGCGTTTGGATATAAGACCGCCAGTGCATGATTCACAGGTGGCAACAGTTTTTTTATTTTTCAAAAGAAGCTCAACAAGTTTGTATTCTGTATCTTTCATTTTATTCTCTTTCAACCTTTATATAAGTACAACTTTCCATAGCCTCATTAATAAGAGCTTCACAATCAAGTTTCTGTTCTTCCTCAAGGATTTTGGAAAGTATAGGTTTTGTAACGGGATGCTTGGGAGTAAATACCGTACAGCAATCCTCATAGGGAAGAATGGAAGTTTCAAATGTACCTATATGACGTGCATGGCGCACAATTTCTTCTTTATCATCTGCAATAAGCGGACGAAGCACGGGTACTTGAGTTACAGCATTGTTTGTTACGGTAAGTGCAGGAATTGTCTGGCTGGCAACCTGACCAACGCTTTCACCCGTAATAATCGCACCGCAATTATACTTTAAAGCAATACGCTCTGCGATCTTCATCATAAATCTTCTCAAAAGCAATGTAAAGTACTCTTCACGGCACTTGCTTTTAAGTTCTTCCTGAATGTGAGTAACTGAAATTATATTAAGATTAATGTCACCGCAATAATCTGTCATTATCTGCGCAAGCTCTATAACCTTTTCACGGGCCTGTACGCTTGTATAAGGATAGCTTTCAAAGTGTAGGGCATCAATGGTTATTCCACGTTTTGCCATGCGGTAGCCTGCCACAGGACTGTCTATACCGCCGGAAAGCAAAAGAAGGGATTTACCAGCCGATCCAAGCGGCAAGCCACCTTCGCCGGGCTCTGCATCGCAATGGATATATGCCGCATAATCACGTATCTCGACCATTACAACGGTGTCGGGGTTTTTAACATCGACCTTAAGATGTTTGTGCCGTCTCAAAAGCACCCTGCCACATTCACGGGATATAGCGGGGGAGTCATACGGAAACTGTTTATCGGAACGCTTTGCCTCAACCTTGAAGGTTTTAACGGATTTAAGCTTTTCGTCTGTATAAAGGGGTAAAAGCTCAAGTATGCTTTCCATGTTTTTATCAACACATGCCGCTCTGCAGCAGGATACAATTCCAAAAACCTTACGACATTCAGCAAAAGCACGGTCAAAGTTTTCTTTTGCTGTGTCATCTTCGGGTATAACATATACGGTGGATTGAGCTCTTTTTACATCAAATTCGCCAAGCTTTGAAAGGCGTTTTTTTATATCGGTAAGCAACAGACCTTCAAAATAGGATTTATTAAGACCTTTAAGTACAATTTCGCCATATTTTAAAAGAATTACTTCATTGAATTCTGTCATATTAGTCCTCATCTTCGTTATTTTTTATAATAGATAATTCATTTTCAAGTGCGTTGTAGAATATGTCATCAGGCTCAAAAACAAGAGCATAATTCTCATCGGAGAGTCTGAAAACAATTGTTGAAAGATTTTTATTTGCAGGATTTTTTATAAAAGTATAAGTCTTTATTGCGTTGTAATTATCACTTTTTTTGCTGTCATTACGGAAAACAGCCACAAAATCCTCGAGTTCCACATCAGCAACACATACGCTTTGTGATTTTGTTACCTTATGAACGGTAAAATGACCGTCCTCGAGGGTGTATAGATAATCCGTAACTACATATTTAACTATAATATATAGGCTGTATGTAGCAAATATAAATCCTAAAAGCTGAGATATGGCGGCATATTTTCCGAACAAAGGGGCAAACATCAGCATCGCCACTGCAAGTATAAGAAAAGCCAAAGCTTTAAATATCAAGCCTTTGCCGTTAAGTTTCGGTCTGCTTTGAATCATATATTTACCGCCTTTATTTCAAATTCCGGTTGTTCGCCGTCTGTAAGTGTGATTATTCCGTATGTATACCCGCGGTGAGAGGGGACACCGATGCTGCCGGGGTTGAAAATCGTAATACCGCCTCTTGTT
>JAZSGA010000122.1:0-22378 GCA_045532495.1 Eubacteriales bacterium
GTTTCTTCAACAGCTTCTGTTTCTCCAACAGCTTCTGTTTCTTCAACAGCTTCTGTTTCTTCAACAGCTTCTGTTTCTTCAACAGCTTCTGTTTCTTCGGCTACTTCTGTTTCTTCAGCTACTTCTGTTTCTTCAGCTACTTCTGTTTCTTCTTCGATTTCGAGTGCGGGAAGACCATACACTTCTCTGTAATGATTTTCGAGAGCGTTACGGATATCTTCTCTTTCTGCATCTTCAAGTTCAAGAGACTTGACAATGATTTCATCTTCGCCTGCAAGCTGTACTACGTTGATCTTATCGCCAACAATACCTCTTGCTATTTCTTCGAAGGTGGAAAGTTCGTCTGCAGCAACAAAGCCTTCCTGGTTAACTGTATAAGTGATTTCTGTACCGCCGGCAAAATCTACATCCCAGTAGAATCCACGGAAGATCATGGATATAAGACCGATAACAACACAAACAGCAGTGAAAATGAAGAAAATCTTCTTGTTCTGTACAAATTTAAAATTGAATTTCATTTTCATTACCTCCTTTTCAGTTATTATCGGCATACTTTGCGCCGAACAGCTTGATATTTGTTACGCCCATACCTACAAGAGCATTAAGGAACAGCTTTGTAATGAAGAGTGCGGAAATAAGCGAAATAACAACACCAAGGAACAATGTGATAGCAAAGCCCTGGATTGCGCCTGTACCGAACTTCCAAAGAACGAGAGCTGCGATAATAGTTGTGATATTGGAGTCGAGAATAGCGGAGAAAGCACGGTTGAAACCTGACTGAACTGCCGCTCTTACGCTCTTACCGCCATTAAGTTCTTCGCGGATTCTTTCGAAAATAATAACGTTTGCGTCAACCGCCATACCGATGGTAAGGAATATACCTGCGATACCGGGGAGTGAGAGGTTGATCTTGAAGCCTACGATGCAGATTGCTGTAATTGCGATGTAGCCAACAAGTGCGATGGCAGAAATAAATCCGGGGAGCTGATACATAATAATCATGAACAGCATTACCAGGATAATACCTATAGCGCCTGCCTTAAGTGCTCTGGAAAGAGCTTCAGCACCAAGTGTTGCACCAACCGAACGGGTTTCAACAACATCGAGCTTACAGGGAAGGTTGCCGGAAGAAATAAGGTTTGCGATTCTTGTAGCTTCTTCTGCAGTAAAATCGCCCTGAATTACACATTCTGTGCTGTCGATCTTTTCCTTAACAGCAGGAGCGCTGATAATGGAATCGTCAAGTGCGATGTAGATGATGTTCTGACCTTCGGGTTTTGCCGCCATTCTTTCAGTAGCATCAGCAAAGCTTGCACGTGCACTGTTGTCAAACTCAAGTGCAACTACTGTCTGGCTTGCGCCTGTGGGGCTGGTGATTACATCCATCTTTGCGCTCTTAACCTGTTCACCTGTGAGAACAAGGTTGAACTCGGAGTCAAGGAACATAAGCTGTGCGGTAGCACCGAGAAGTTCGATGGCATCTTCGGGATCGGCAACAGAGGGAATATCCACGCGAACGCGGTTTTTACCCTGGATCTCAGTTACGGTTGCTTCTGTATAACCTGCGGTGGTTACACGCTGATTAAGAACTGCGATTACAGAGTTGATTGTGTCTGCTGTAATGCCTGCAGGTTCTGTGACATCTGTTTCTGCTTCGGCATCTTCGCCTTCAACAGGAGCAGTGGTTTCGGGCTGTGTTAATTCTTCAACAGCCTCAAGTGTGATAGAGGAACCGCCCACAAGGTCAAGACCCATACGAACTCCGTCCTCATCAAAAACGCTTTTAAGTCCGATATCCTTGATGCCGAAGCATGCTGTAACAACAAGCAATGCAATAACAAGCAACAGAAGGATAAAGACGCTTACGCTTTTCTTCATGTTTTTGCTTCCTTTCTGAATTTAACATCTTACGGGCACAAAAGCCCATTGCAATATATTATACCAATTTTTTCTGTCAAAGTCAACAGTTTTATAACAAAAACAGCATGTGCATTATTTTTTATTTGCAGATTATGTATATAGATAATGAAGCTGTGCCGTTCAAAAGAACAGCCCTTTGGTAAAATAACAAGATTGTATATGTCTGAGAGATAGGATTTTCCTCCGGAAACATACGTGGTTTCACATTCATATTTGATAACAATTACCCGGTTTGGACGATTATTTCTTTGAGTTTTCTAATTTTTTCTGTATACATTGTAGTTGCAGAATAAACCTTGGTAATAATCAAATCTGATAAAATATCAAGTTGCATTTACATCCAGCCTTTCGTATATATTACACGCTATTGATTACAATATATCAATTAATTAGTATCATATTTGACAAAACTATCACTTTTGCTATTTATTTTCTTTTTGTTGTTTGATACAATACCGTTGAAAACAGCTTTCCAACAATACAATGAGAGCAAAACAATGAGAGGTGCAAAATGATAAACAAACAGATATTTTTTACGGATGTTCACAAGGCGGAGCTTTTAGAAAATGAAGTAAGCAAAGTAAAAGAAAATGAAGTGCTGGCGAAAATGGAATATACAGTTGTGAGTGGCGGCACGGAAAGAGCCTGTATTTTAGGAATGAATAACACTTCGCAAAAATTCCCTATGTCTTTGGGATATTGCGGTGTGGGATATGTTGAACAAATCGGATCAGATGTTAAAAAAGTGGCGGTTGGTGACAGAGTTTTGGTTTATCACGGCTGCCATTCTAAATATAATATTCGTCCCGAATCTGATATAACAAAGGTTGAGAACGATTCTGTTTCATCTTTAGAGGCCGCATTTGTCATTATAGCATCAATGGGGCTTGGCGGAGTGAGAAAATTAGAGATTGAACTTGGCGAGTCCGCAATGGTTATGGGACAAGGTTTGCTTGGCATATTTGCAACGCAGTTTTTAAGGCTTTCCGGTGCAAATCCTGTAATTGCAGCAGACCTGAATCCTCAAAGACGCGAGCTTGCCATAAGGCTTGGCGCAGATTATGCATTTGATCCGTCAGACAAAGACTTTGTCCAAAAAGTGAAAGAAGTTACTAAGGGAAAAGGTGTAAATGGTTGTGTTGAGGTTACAGGAATAGCACAGGCAATGAATCAGGCACTTGAATGTGCTTCATGGATGGGAAGAATTTCTTTGCTTGGATGCACAAGAATTTCGGATAGCAAAGTCGACTATTATACTCAGGTACACAAACCAGGTATAAAGCTTATCGGTGCACACAATTTTGTACGTCCGAAAGTTGAGTCCTATCCGCATCACTGGACACATCAGGATGACTGCACAGCAATAATTGATATGATAGCTTCAAAGCGAATTCAGGTAGAACCGATTGTATCTCGCATCGAATCACCGGTTAATGCACCGCAGATTTACAACGAGCTTTGCGACGATAAAAATTTTCCTATGGGTACAGTGTTTGATTGGAGAGATATGTAATGAAAAAAATAAAAATCGGACAAATAGGAATCGGACATAATCACGGTGAAGCAAAAATGCTTGCGGTTAGAAAATTTAATGAGCTTTTTGAAGTAATAGGTTATGCCGAGCAAAACGAGGAATGGGTTGAAAAGCGAGGTGGTTTAAAAAGTTACGAGGGTTTGAAAAGATATTCGGTTGATGAATTGATTCAAATGTGTGATGCTTTGCTTATAGAAACAGATGTATGGGATTTAACCGAAACTGCTCAAAAATGTATAAATGCCGGAAAACATATTCATATGGATAAACCTGCAAGCGGTACTCTTGAAGAATACAAGCATTTACTTGACAGTGCAAAATCAAAGGGGCTTGTTGTTCAGTTGGCGTATATGTATCGTTATAATCCGGCAGTGCAGAAATGCTTTGAACTGATAAAAGACGGCAAGCTCGGTGAGATTTATTCTATCAATGCTGAAATGAGTACATATCACCCAAAGGATTATAAAAGGTGGCTCACAAATTTCGGTGGGGGCATTATGTATATTTTAGGCTCGCATTTGGTTGATTTGATTGTATATATACTTGGTAAGCCTGATAATATAACATCATTTTTAAAACATACAATGTTGGATGACATTGATTTTGCGGATAATAATCTTGCTGTTCTTGAATATAAAAAAGCATTAGCGAGAGTTTTTGTTTCTTCCGTTGAAGTTAATGGTTTTGGAAGAAGGCAATTTATGGTGTCCGGCAGTAAAGGAACTGTTAATATATGTCCTATTGAGCGTCCGCTTACAATGACATATTCCGATACATCAATTGCAGACGCAACATATGAGGACAGAAAAATATTTATTCCATTTGAGGATAACACAGCAACAGGCAGATACGACGAAATGATGAAAGATTTTTATGCTTATATTTCTAATACAAAAGAAAACCCTTTCACATACGAACACGAATACGCTGTGCAAGAAGTATTAAGTGAAATAATAGGCGGTGTAAAATTCTATGGCAAAAATATTGATTAAAAACGGTCGGATCTGGGACGGTGAGAGGTTTTATTTTGCCGATGTTTTAACAGAGAATGAAAAGATAAGTAAAATTGCTGATAAAATATACGAAACTACCGATTTTGAATATGATGCAAGCGGCAAAATCGTGTCGGCAGGTCTTGTAGATGCCCATGTGCATATGAGAGGGATAAATAAAGAGTTTGGAATACATGCTGAGCTTAGCAGTATCCCTTTTGGCGTAACAGCTGCAGCTGACGCATGCGGTGCTTTTGGTGATAAATCCTTGCTTGATTCGTTTATGCTGAAAAATGTTATATTTGTACCTGTCGAATTTCACGATAACAAAGCGTGTTTTGAATCTGCAGAGAAAATGCTTGAAAAGTACGGAGAAAAGGCAGTGGGGATAAAGGTTTACTTTGATACACAGATATCGGAAGTAAAGGATATTAAACCACTTTGTGAGGTTATAAAATTTGCAGATGAGAAGAACCTTATCGTTATGGTTCATTCTTCAAATCCGCCCGTTCCTATGCCGGAGCTTTTAAGCGCATTAAGAAAAGGAGATATATTAACGCATGCATATCACGGCGGAAATAACAATGTCGGTGAAGATGGTTTTGAATGTATAGAATCAGCAAAGAAGCGTGGCGTTATCATTGACGCCGGATTTGCAGGTTATGTGCATACTGATTTTAAGGTGTTTGAAAATGCCGTTGGCTGTGGTGCTGTTCCCGATATTATCAGCACGGATATAACAAGGTTTAGTGCATATAAAAGGGGCGGTAGATACGGAATGACTATGTGTATGAGCATAGCAAGACACCTTGGAATGAGGGAAGAAGATATATTCCGTGCAGTAACGTCGGCACCTGCAAAAGTGCTCGGCAAGGAAAAGGAATGGGGTTATTTGGAGGTTGGCAGATGTGCTGATCTTGCAGTATTTAACTATACAGATGAAGGTTTTGACCTGACGGATAAAGCAGGAAACCATATTGTAAGCGAAAAAGGCTACAGATGTGTTTTGACAGTTACCGACGGTGAAGTGGTTTATAAGGATTAGTTGTGAAAAATTAAATAAAAAACATATATTTAATTGGTGATTCCATAAGATGCAGTAGTGTATCAAGCCCGGGATATGGCATTTATGTAAGAGAAAAGCTTGACGGCAAGCGCAATGCATACTTTCCGAACTAGAATTGTAGATTTGCTCAATATACATTAAGAGCATTATGTGATAGAGTACGCTTTATAACAAAAACAGCATATGTATATATTTTTTATAAACGGAACACCGATATTGCAAAAAAGAAGGACGCAAATATACGTCCTTCTTTTCTTTATAAAACCTGTTACCCAAACGATATCAATACACAAACATCTGCGCCCAGTAGTATCTTCCGTCAGCGCCTATGTGAAGTCCCACACCTATTTTTGTGAAATTGGGATTGAGAATATTTTCACGGTGTCCGTCGGAATTCATCCAATCTGTCATAACCTGTTCGGCAGATGTCTGCCCCATGGCTATATTTTCGCCTGCTCCGCGGTAATTAACTCCGCAATCATCCAATGCCGTAAAACAGCTTGTGCCGTTTGGTCTTGTGTGCGAAAATACCTGTTCCTGCTCCTTTGCACGCAATGCGGCCGAACAGCTTACCGCCGCATCGTATTCCAAAGCACCAAGCCCGTTTTGTGCGCGGTAGCTGTTAACAAGCTCTATTACCTTGTTGGTATATGAGCTTTGTGTTCCCACAGCATTATCAGGCAATATCGGCTGGTTATCGTTTTCGGGGAATACGATATCGGTTATTCCCTGCCATATATCCGTGCTTTCGGATGTGTTTCCGCAGGAACCGTTTTCGCATTGCGGCTTATCCTGCGTGCAACTGCCGTCTGCACAGCCGTAACCGTTGTATCTGTCGATCAACATTCCGACAAGCTTCTGTATTCCGCATGTATTCTGTGCGTTGTCATATGTATCGGAATATACTGTTATTATTTTTTGCAACGCGTCACGGATTCCGCAGGTTTTATCATTTTCGGCAAAGGCGTTTACCGAAAGCGGCATTGCGGCAAGTGCCGATGCCATTATTATAGAAAGAGCTTTTTTCAAATCTGTTACCTCCTTTCTTTCTATGCCACGATTATACACCATCAAAAACCCCTGTGCAATGTTAATTCAAGGCACTCATCCCATACCCTTCCCCGAATAGAAAAAACAAGGAGATTTTGTGCATTAAATCTCCTTGTTTGTGCATTTATTTGATAATATTTACAGTAGCAATAACGGAACAAAATCATCAGATATTGTACAGATGATAATAGATTCCGCCTTTATCAAGCAACTGCTGGTGAGTGCCTTCTTCCTCGATGCCGTTATCTGTAATTACAAGAATTTTATCGGCATTTTTAACGGTTGTGAGTCTATGGGCTATGGTGAGTACTGTTCGTCCTATCGAAAGCTCTTCAAGAGATTTCTGTATCAGCTTTTCACTTTCATTATCAAGTGCCGACGTTGCTTCATCAAGAATAAGGATAGGCGGATTTTTAAGGAACACTCTTGCAATGGAAAGCCTTTGCTTTTGTCCTCCTGAAAGCTTTACTCCCCTCTCGCCGATATACGTATCATACCCGTCAGGAAGCGACATTATAAATTCATTGGCACCGGCACGCATGGCAGCTTTTTTGATTTCGTCAAACGATGCTCCGGGTTTGCCGTATTCAATATTTTCACGCACAGTGCCCGAGAACATGTAAACATCCTGCTGTACTATACCAATGCTGCGGCGCAGAGAACTTTTTGTGAAATCGCGGATATCCCTGCCGTCAACAGTAATGCTGCCGCTGTCTATATCATAAAACCTGGGGATAAGATTGCATATGGTGGTTTTGCCGGTGCCTGAGGCGCCCACCAAAGCAACATTTTGCCCTTGCTCTATTGTTATATCAATATCCTTAAGCACCGCAGTATCATTGCCGGGATAATGGAAAGATACCTTTTCAAAGCAGATCCTGCCCTTTACGTTTTCAAGCTCGCAGGCATTGTGGCGGTCAACTATCTCGGGTTTTGTATCCATTATTTCAACAAAACGTTCAAGCCCCGTTATACCGTTCTGGAACTGTTCGGTAAAGTTTATTATGGTTCTTATGGAGGTGGTGAGAGTGGCAATGTAAAGGATATAAGCCGCAAAATCATTCACCTCGATATAGCCGGATCTCAAAAACAGCGAGCCTGCTATTATGACGGATATATACATCATACCCTCAAAGAATTTGGTGGTGGACTGGAAGCCTGCCATGCAATAATAGGAAAACTTTTTGACTTCAAAGAATATTTTGTTTCCCTTTTCAAACTTTTCCTTTTCTATTTCTTCGTTTGCAAAGGATTTTACCACGCGTATGCCAAGGAGCGAATCTTCTACCTGCGCATTAAGCTCGCCGGTCTGTTTGC
The DNA here is from genome assembly GCA_045532495.1 of Eubacteriales bacterium. GTDB lineage: Bacteria > Bacillota > Clostridia > Oscillospirales > CAG-382 > UMGS1052. The sequence continues at coordinate 7,880 of JAZSGA010000122.1, forward strand.
GGCGTTCCTTAAAAGCATCGCGCATTTTGTTGCGGAAACTGAGGCAGGAAAATATCATTATTGGCAAAAGAGCAAACAGAATAAGTGTAAGCGGCACGTTTATGGTTATAAGCACCGCAAATGCCACAATTATTTTAAGACCAGTTATTATAAGTTCTTCCGGGCAATGGTGGGCAAATTCGGTTATGTCAAAAAGATCGTTGGTTATGCGTGACATTATCTGTCCCACTTTTGTTTCGGAAAAGTAGGAATACGAAAGGGTTTCAAGATGGGCAAAAAGATCACGGCGCATATCCGTTTCCATCATAGTGCCCATAACATGCCCTTTACCGTTCATATAATAAGTGGCGGCAGTATCTATAAGGCGCAGAATTATATACATTGCGCCCGTACCGGCTATAAGCTTTAATGTAAGAAGCTCCGGGGTTTCGGTGGCAATTCCCGTTATGTTGCGTACTATCAAAGGAAATATAAGCTCGCATACTGTGGTTAGTGCCGCGCATATAAGATCAAATACCAGTATACGCTTGTATCTTGCATAATACGGCAAAAACCTTTTTATAAGGTACCCTGTTTTTTTACGTTCCTGCTGTTTTGACATTTCCTCACTCCATGCTGCAAATTACAATCAGCGGATTTATTAAAAATCCGCTGATACTTTTACGTTATTTTACCACAAAAACATGTTTTTGTCTACATAATATTTCAATTTTCGGTTTTTGAATATATTTCCTCAAGTTTTTCGTTCCAGCTTCTGTACTTTGAATAATCAAATGCAGGGTAACCGTGCAGATAATGGTTGATATACTTTTTGCCGTTTATTTCCCATTCTATAAGGAACATTCCCTTGTCGGAATACATAACGGGAACATGGCAAAGTTTTTTGTTGCTTGCGGCAGACACATCAAAGCTGCCTTCGACAAATATCTTGCCTGTTTCTATATCCGAAATACGGTAAGTACCGCTGACAGCTTCTTTTGTAATATTGGAAGCTATAATCGGGCAACCCCAGTTTTCTATTTCCTGGCACATTATAAAGAAAGGCTGCATGGAGCGTTTTATGTAATTGTACGCCTTTTTGCGGTCATAGTAATAATCCACAACAGCGTCCGACATCTGCGGCCAGCCGTCAAGAATGTTCCACCAGATAATGCCGGTTTTGTTGGGCATGTCCACGCGTATGCGCTCGATAAAATATTTATCCGCTTCTGCCTGAGAATACTGGGATGCCAAAACAAAATCATCCAGGTTATCGGGCTGAAAGTCAAAAAGCTGAGTTATCTGATCTTCCATAAGACGAACTCTTGCGTCTTTGAACCTGTGGTCGGTGGAATGAAGATTCCATTCATTATTATCTTTTATTGGCCACTGTTTTTCGGGGGTTATAAATTTTTCTATGGAACTGCGCGACGGGCATCCGTGGTATCCCGTTTCACTCACAAAATGCGCACGGGATTCTACATAAAACTTGCTCTTATAGTAATCTCGCACGCCCCACAAATGGTTTTCGGGAAGTGAATTATTATCTCCCGTATTTTTGGTAACATAAGGAGAGCTGGGCAGATACGGACGGTGAATATCGTTTTCGGCAATAGCCTGGGGTATTGCCTGTCTTGTGGAACGGTTACAGTCACGCATGCCGTTTACGTTGTTTATAAAATAATCGCACTCGTTATCGCCTGACCACAAAATGATTGAAGGGTGATTTCTCAGCATGCGTATAACAACTTCTGCTTCTTGGTACATGGCCCTGCAAAATTCATCATCCTGCGGATATGCGTGGCATGCCATCATAAAGTCCTGCCATACCATAATGCCATGCCTGTCGCAGTAATCATAAAACTCGTTCTGCTCATAAACCCCGCCGCCCCACACACGCAGTATATTGCAGCCTATATCCTCGCAAAGCTCCAGTGCTTTTGCATAACGTTCTTTGTCACGGCTGTGGAAAGCATCCAATGGCACCCAGTTTGAGCCCATGCAAAAAACGGGAGTGTCATTTATTATAAATCTGAACTTTCCATTTTTTCCGTCGGTGTGCTCGGTCATTTCCAACTTTACTGTACGTATACCTGTGGTAAAAGCATATTCTGCAACGTTTTCTCCGTCTTTCACAATATATGCTTTGCAATCGTACACATACGGCTGGCCGTATCCCTTTGGCCACCAAATCTTAGGGTTATTTATGTCAAATTCCACATAACCGCTTTTAAACTCAATATTCCTTACTTCAAGGAATTGCGAATCCTCGCACTTTCCTTCGAGTTTGATTTCAAGCTTTTCACCGTAAGGGATATCCAGTTCATAACAGACACGCATGGTTGTCATATCTGTGCCATAGCGGAAAACATAGCTGAAAAGCTGCTCAAATTCATACTTGCTTTTTTCCACAAGATAAACATCCTTAAACAAACCTGCCGAAACAGCTCTTGGCAGAATATCCCATCCGTAGCTGTGGGGTGCCTTGCGGAAATATATCGATTCAAGAGCATGGTTGTCGCGGTGATTTGCGACAGAAAAAGCTTTGAATTTTTTGGTATACGCTTCCTTCATCACTGAGCGCAGATGCACAGCTATAACGTTATCTTCGCAAAGCTTATCGGTAACCTCAAATTCATGGGGAATAAACATATTTTCCGATTCCGATATTTTTTCTCCGTTAAGAAAATACTCAGCAAGGCAATCCACGCCTTCAAAATGAAGAAACATTTTTCCGCTTGCACCTTGAGGCTTTTTGAAGCTGCGTACATACCACCAGCCATAACCTTCGTAATCCTCTGTCTTTTTTATATTCTCGCCCATGTAAAGATCGGCGGGCAAAAAACCCTCCCGTGAAAGATCAAGATCCACATTGCCGGGCACATTGGCATTTATTGAAATCTGACATTTATCGAGCTGATCGGGAGCAGAAACAGTTGTATTGTAATCATAACCGTACAACTGCCATACCCCTGAAAGAATCTGTTTTTTCATAGCATCCTCCATGTTACATTGGTATAAATACAGTATATAATATAAACAGTGTTTTGTAAACGAGTTTTTTCGGGAGTTGCAACTGTTTTTTCGGAAAAACCACGAATCAAACAAAACCCTTGCCGCAGCGTGTGCAGCAAGGGTAAATGTTACATATTCTTGGAAAGATCCTGCAAAGCAATTCCTAAAATCTCGGTAAGAGCTTCCTTTGATTGCAACGGTGTAAGACCTTCGCCCAAAGTCTGGATAAGTGCTTCAATAACCGCAACTCTTTCGTTATAAATGTTTTTGCCGGATTTCAGATCGTCATACATCTTTTCATAAAGCCCAATCAGTTTTTGATTTGTGGCTTCCCGCGCTTTAATAATCTCTCCTATTGCTTTAATTCCTGAAGTATATTGTTTATTTCATTCCTGAATCCATTTTTTGTTGCATATTGCCATATAAATTGTCCTTTAGCGTTTACTTCGACCATAGACCAGCCATTTTCTGTTAAGGCCAAATCCCAGCTGCAATACCTGTTATCAGGAACAATTTGTGCCAAATCTTTTACCAATTCAACCGCTTCGTCCCAGCGAGGCACCTTAAACCCTATCAATGCTTCTTTTGTATCGGGATGTACATCATATGTGTTTCCGAATTCGTCAGCCGCTGCCGTTACCATGCCGGAAATATAATCAATCGCACATATAATACCACCCGAGCCTGCGTTATCAGTAATTTTACCTCCCTTTCCTACTCTCAAAAAAGGATGTATTATTTCTACTCGGTCATCAAATCTTATTGACGGAACTCGCACTGTGTTAACTGAGTGTGGATGCAATGCTTTCATTTCTTCTGCTTGAACAATCAGCTCTTCTATAATGCATTTTCCCTCATAATCTGATATTAACTTTTCAAACAACGATTCTTCAGATTCTTCGTCCAAAACATTAACTATTCTAATACCCTTTCCGCAACCGCCATCAGTTGGTTTACAAATAAAGCTTTGGTGTTTGGAAATAAATTCTAAAAAAGATTTTTTATCCTCGTGGGATTTAATTATCAATACATCTCTATAATAAAATTTCCCAAATATCTCATATGTAATGCCCTTGTCATAAAATATATGATCATTTTCAGGCAAGTTTAAACTGCTTGCAATTTGAACACGCTCAACATCCGTAACAAATGAGCGACGTCTTTCTTTGTCAACACAATCAAACTGGAACAAAAAATACTCTCTGTAAGGAACATTATAATAACGTCTTTCAATAATCATATCTTTAACTAACGAATAACTGCATTTGCGATTAAACTGCTTAATTGTTTGTTTTATTTCTTTTATGTCTCGCTTAAAAATATAGATACATGATAACTTTTTCCAAAGAGCTGTCTTTTTAATCTTACTTAACATAATATCTCCTTAATTTTGTTTTATAAAATAATTATATCATATCTATTTCTAACTTTCAATACATTTTTATTCACAAAATTGATTAAAGAAACTGAATGTATTAGAATGTCATCTAAATCATTCTGTTTCTTTGCGTGCTGTATGGTATACATCTGCTTTGCGTCTTGGTTATTTGGCGCCGAAAACAAGTTTTCAGTTCCCACCTTCGCATCTTTTTGCTGAAACCATCGTCAACTTTTTATTTACGCAAAATGCACTCTCAGGGTTCGAATCCCTTTTGTTGTTGGATACCCTTGTTGGACTTGAACCAACAACCGGTTTGGGGTACCCGACATCTGCCTTTGGGGAGTAATTCCCCTCGTCATCTGCGACCACTGCACAGCCCTGCGCCTTCCATTAATTCGCCACTGGTGGAGGTCAGGCATGATTCAGTTAACGCTGCTACGCTGTTGTTAACCATTGTAATTTGTTTCGCGAAGTCAAATAGAGAAAAGGACAAAACAAAAGAGAGTACCTCGTCGTACTCTCTTTTGTTTTTTGGTGACCCGTACGGGAATCGAACCCATGTTACAGCCGTGAAAGGGCCGTGTCTTAACCGCTTGACCAACGGGCCTTATATTCACTACGGCTGTAATGAATATATGGTAGCGGAAGTCGGACTTGAACCAACGACCATTCGGGTATGAACCGAGCGCTCTAGCCAACTGAGCTATTCCGCCATATTTTATTCGTCAAAACCTTGCCGTTTTGCCGAACGCTTGGATATTATATCACATAAACATTATTTTGTCAACATGTTTTTTCAAAATTTCCAAAAAAATTTTCTCTGCTCTAAAAACTCTGCTCTCGGGGCTCTCGATTATGAGCGCCCCGAGAAATATTATCAGTATTTTTCGTTTGAATATACGGGAACTCCGTCCTTCACCTTCTCTGCATCCTCGATCACCTTGCGCACAAAGGAATAAAGCACGTCAAAGTTTCCGTATGCTCTTTCGCTTGAAGATCCGTCCTCGCCCACAAGCTCGACCGTCAGGTACGCGCGTCTTTCGCTGTAACGGTAGAATCTGTACACAACGTCCCTCTCGTTACCCTTGAAATCGGTCGCCTTTACCGTGATCTTAAGCACGCAAGCCTCATTCTCACCCGCGGTGAAGTCATCAAGCACCTTGAATCCCGCCTTTTCTGCATCATCGAGATCTGCAAGACCCTCAAACGAGCCCCCAAGGAGATACTTATAAAACTCCTGGAAATTCTGCATAGCGGTCGCGCTCTTGGAGGAGGCAGTAAAGCCATCGCGCTCGATAACATAATCAAGCAGCTCGCCGCCCGCCAAAACGTCGGAAATATATATCGGGTTCGAAAGCACGCTTATCTCACCGAAATCTCCCGTAGCCGAGTCAACGAGAATGCAGATTCCGCCCTCAAGAACGTAATATTCACACTCTCCCCATACACCGATGGTGCATTCGGTAGAAAGCAGGCTCTCCCACTCTTTTTTAAGCTTGTTGTAAGATACGAGAGTATCGCTTTCCTCATCGTATTGCATCTTCTTATCGGTAAGCGGATAGAAGGTGTCCTCATATCTCTTAAGCTTTCCGCTCGCATCGTAAAGCGCGGGAACGGTAACAGCGCGCTGCGCAAGGCGGCTCGTCGTGCTGTCCGCGAGATACGCGCCGCAGCTTACACCGTCTATTATCACCCACTCGCCCGTCTTTTTATCAACAAATACGTTTTTTCCGTCCGAGGTCACGAAAAGATTTCCCTCGCCCCAGCTTCCTCTGTTATATTTGCCGTAGGTCGACTCGATCTTCTGTCCTACCGAGGAATTCTTGTTTGCAAAGAACAAAAATCCGTTGCGCGTCTTAAAATACGAGGACTCATAGACCTTTTGACCTATGATGACCTGGCTATCACCGACCTGATTTCCGTTCAGATCTGCGCAAAGCACTTGCGCGATAAGATAAAATTCGCCCTCGTTATAAATGACATCGTAGAAATAATACAATACAGCATCCGTGCTGCCGTCACCGTTGCTGTCAAGCTCCTCGGCCTCAGAGAAGATATAGTTGGCATTCACTCTGTCCTGACTCGAATAAGCCACGGGAGTTATGAGATAATCACCCGAGTAGAAGGGCTTTACCGCCTCTCCCGAGCTCGTAAGGACATATTTGCCCTCCTCGTTTTTAACGATAAGGTACTCCTTTTCTCCCACGGTGATCTTGTTTCCCGATTTTGCTATGTATCCAAGATATTTGGACGCGCTGTCCTCAAGGACGAACTCGGTGCTAAACGCGGGCGACTCGATAAGAATACTGTCTATATCCGAAATGTTGAGCTGAATATAATTTTCGTCATACCAATAGGTATCGTCCCATTCAAGGAAAGCGAAGCTTGACTCCTTGACGGCAACTATCATATCGTACGCGCGAGCATAGGCATAATATATTCCACCCTCTACCCTTTCGCTGATCTCAACACTGTTTTCCACGTATACGACCTCGCCCTTATCATCCGTCGTCTTAAAATAATAGGTGACGATATGCGCAGGGTTGATAAGTCCGTATTCTCCAAGCTCCTCGTCAGAGGGAGCAAGCTTTACCACCTCGGAAAATTCGGTATCGTAAAAGCCTTGGAGCATAAGATCTACGTTATCTCCGTTGAGATAGTATCCCGCGTTGTATTCAAGATTTGAAAGGTAGGGAACGAACGCGTTCATGCTTCCCTTTCTTTCCGACATCTCGTAAAACGAGAAATCGCAAACGGTCTTGCTGTATTCACGGAGTAATCTCTCGTATTCCTTCAAGAACTCCTCGCTGCCCGCATCCTCAGGCCCGAACTTTTCTGCAAGAGAAGCATATATCCTTGTGTAGTCTATATTGCTGATAAGCTTAAAATCCTTTACGTTAAAATACTCGGTAAGGCCCATCGCATAGACTATCTGAGGCGTTACAAAATTCTCCAATCTGCCCGTCAGCAGCTCAAAGCCGTTGTATCCGTCGGAAAGCGCAATGGTTGTTATTGTAAGCACGTAAACAGTATCTCTTGCCGCCTCGGCATTTCCGTTTACGCTTCCGCCCTCGTATTTTGCATAATATCCGTCGCCCGTAACGGTCACGTCACCGATCAGTATCTTGTGCCAATCTCCGTTTTTAGCAGTGATAACGTAATATCCGGGAGTATATTCATACTCCACCGTTATCTCCTTGCCGTCCTCGCCTATCTCCACCCTCTCGCGGATCTCACCGGCAAGTCCGTATTCCGCGTAATCTATCTGACCGTTATCAAGCCTTACAGGGCTTTCAAGTCGCCTTGAAGCCACCGCAGATCCGCAGGTGCTTGCAAACTGTGCAAAGCTCAGGGATGAGTAGGGTGTGCTCTCGTGTCCGTCGATAACGAAATCGTAATTCTTATCTCTCACGAACTTGTAGCTGCCGTGAGCATTATGCACCTCGATCGACTCAATTATCTGCGAGGGCTCTTTGACCTTGTTCTCGTCGTAGGTCATCGTGTTGAACAGGGAAACGTAATAATCGTAATATTGCACCTCACTGCCGCTGATCTCGGGAACTACCTTCACGGTAGCCTTTCCGCTCTCACCGTCAACCAAAACGATAGTACCTATTGCGGTAATATAGCACTTTTCCCCCTGAAAATCAACGATACCGCACACCTTTCCGTCCTTGTAGCAAAGAGCGTAAGCGCCATCGGTCTTTTTTATAAGGTATTCGTCACCGTTTATATCCTCAAAGGAGTATATGTCAACAACGTACAGCACGAGTGCGAGCATAGCGATAAGAAGCAGGATAACGGCAGCTATAATGATAGCCGCCATTCTCTGCTTTTTGAGCATATTGCTTCGCTTTACGCGCTCAGGCGCAGTCAAGCCCCTGTCGTTAGTTTTTCTTATAGGCATAATTTAAGGTTTTCCTTTTGATTTGTACTCTGTTTATCTCTTTCTGCGTCTTATGACCACAACGCTGCCGACAACAAGCGCAAGAGCCGCAGGAACTACCGCCAGCCACACAAGCCAGGTCGTTGCCTCGGCTATAAAGACGGGATTGTTTTCTGCTCCGTCTATATCGTAGATATAGAATGCCTTGAGGCTCACGTTTGCGGGCACCGCTTCACCGCCCGTTCTGCGGAGCGCGGCAAGAATAACGTCTGTGTTTCCGTATGCCGCCGAGCCAAGCGCTTCATTGGAGAAAAAGTCCGTGGATGCAAGCGATAGAACGTAAGACGAGCGGTCAATGCTCGTATAATTTGTCTCCTGCTTGATCCTTGATTCCTTTGTGACCGTCATAAGTCCGAAAAGATTCTCGTCCGCCGCTATCTCGTATACCTCTCCGCCCACGTATGCAGACGCGGTATCATAGCTTGAAAAGACGTTGGTTATTATACGGCTTACGCCGTTGTGGAAGTATGAATAGTAAGCGTAGGCCTCGATTCCGCTCTCCTTGTCCGCGGGAACGTAGTTTTTAACGTAGCTCGATGACGGCATAATTGCAGTAGAATTGCCGAATATCACCATAGGAGGATAGCTCTGGTTTTTAAGATCGTGTGTCAGTCCGTCAGACACACCCTCCTCACCGTATTTTCCTACGACGATGTCGCCTCTGCCGATGTCGGTGCAATTCTGCGCATCCCTGACGGCATAGTTCTCAAATATTCCCGCACCGTTGTCAGCTCTTGCAACGCGCACTCCCCACTCGGAGAGATATTCCTCAAGATTTTCATGCTCGGGCGTCTCTCTTGAACAAATATAGAAGAACGCGTTTGATTTTTCAAGATATCTGTCAAGCTTCTCGATCTCACTCACTCCGCTCTCACCGAGCGAGCCGTAAGCCTTAAAATCGCTTTGCGGATCAAAGGTTATCATCATTCTGCAGTTTTCGGGGATCTCATCGTTTTCAAGGTCAAGATACACAACTTCATATCCCGCACCGTCGATAAGCTTTATAAAGGTCGAATACTGCTCCTTTACGTTGCCCTCAAGGTCAAACAGACTCTCACCATGGTTCACAGTTATCGCGCAGACAGGCGACTCGGCTCTGGTAAGAGAAAGTATCATCGCCGAAAGCTTCTGCTCACCGTTATAAGCCCACGCATAGTCCTTTCCGTCGTCCTGATAGAAAAACGAGCTTACGTTATGCACGAGATACTCGCTTCCAAACTCAACGATAACGTCATTTGCATATATAGTCGATGCAGACGTGGTCTTAAATCTCTGTACCGAGGAGGGATTTTTTCTTATATTCAGATACTGAACGTCAAAATATCCCGAAAACTCCTTTTCAAGCGAGCGCGCGGTCATGCTTACGTAACGAAGTCTGCCGTCACTCTCAATAATATCTCTGTCGGCGCAGAAAACGATATTTACCTTTATCTTTTCCTCGCCGCGAGCCACTCTGTCGGCATTAATAGCATCGATCATAGGAATGACCTCGGTGTCTATCAGATCACGACAGGTATCGGAAAGTGTATACATCGTGGATTCCCCGCTTGAATATCTCGCCGAGGACATATCCACGTACCAGAGTCCGGCATCGGCTATGATCGTGAATATCACGTTAAATACTATCACCAAAAGCACCGCAAGTGCGGTTATAAGGGTGACCTTCTTACCGCTCATCGCCGAGCCGCGCTCTGCTTGTGCCTGTTTTTTCATCAGCCTTTGCCTCCTCTCCTTATATTTTGGTTTATGCTCATCTGTTTTTTCTCCGAACGATCACGGCTGTGCCGACCGTAGCGGTAGCGATCAAGGGAAGAGCCACCATGACCACCGTTATTATCGTAGCATCACGCACGGTAAGGCTTTCGATATCCGTCTGTCCCATGGGCTTCGAGAGAAGCATAGAGGGCGCGTTTTCCTTACCCATATATCGCAATATCTCGCCGATCGACCTGCTGTTGCCAAGCACAGCGGAGCCAAGCGCGTCCTCTGCGGCAAAATCAATAGAAGCAGACGCCAAAAGGTATGCGGTCCTGCCATCATTACAGCTCTGCTCTGTAAGCGACATAAGGATAAAATCCTCCTCGCTCGCTCTTGCAACCGCGCGCCCGTCTGCCCAGGCAACCGCCGTGGAATTAGCAATATACAGGGGCATGACCCTGCGATTTGTTTCCGCAGAAACAAAATTTCCGTTTTCATCCGCCGCAAAGCCGCTTGCAGGGGACATGTAGGTCGTATTGCCAAAGGAGCTGGGGGCAGAAATACCGCCAAGTATGCTCCACGCATTTCCGAGCATATTCGGAAGACCGACAACAGTATATCCGTCACCCGTCAGCGAATTTGCGCTATCCTTTACAAGATAGCAGGCTTCGATGCCCGCATCGGTGGTTTTGTGCATGTAATTGATGCCCCATGAGGCCAAAAAGCTCTCCAAATTCTCAAATCCACCCGAAGCGAAGGTGTCCGCGGACATAAATATAATGTATTTGCCGCCGTTTGCCATAAATCTCTCAAGTCGCTCCACCTCGGATACGCCGCTCGTTTGGTTAGCAACGGTAAAATCCTTTTTAGGATTATATGTCAAAAGGATCTCGCAATCCTCGGGTATCTCATCCGAATAAAGATCAAGCGTACCAATGGTATATCCCGCCTGAGCGATAGCCTGCACCAGAGCCTGATCAAAAAATTCCTCGCCGTGGTTTACGGTGATATAGCACATGGGCGTGCTTTCCTGCGTTACTCTCATAAGAGCAGATGATATAAGTATCTCTCCGTTGTATGCGGTCGCCACGGTTTCGCCATTCACAGTCTTTGATGCGTAAAAATCCCTGAGGTCAACAGTCTCAAATTTTTCACCGTAAACGCAAACAACGTCGTTTACCGAATCTACTCCGTATCCTTCCGCAAGACTCGGACTTTCAAACACGTCGATGTGTTCTATCTCGATCATATCGGAGTATTCCTCCGCAAGCTCAAAAAACGAATCGTAAACGTATCTGTAAAGCTCCACGGAGCGTATATTTTCCCTTGTATCACAAAAGATTATCTTGATCTTTCCGCCTCGCTCGCGCACCTCTGGAAAAACGTACGTGTCAATGTACCGACCGAGATCGTCACTCAGCTCGTACACCGCGGGACGCTCAAGCCCCGCGTACATCCACTCGTAGCGCAGAGAAAGCAGAGCCGCAATAACGTTCAGAATAACGAGCGACGTCACCACCAGAACGCAAAGCAGAAGCGATACCGTACCGAACCTCAGCCTGCGTTTGCTTGTAATTCTACCCATATATCCCCCGCATCAGCCCCAACGGCGCTTTTCATACACGCGCACCGTAAGAAACACGAAAAGAAAAGCCATGGAAGCAAGGTAAACCACCGCGCCGATATCAAATACCCCCTCGGCGAAATTTGAAAATCTCGAGGTTATGCTTATCCAGGAAAGTACAAGTCTTATCGCATATACGTCGATAAACGATGCAAAAAGTCCAATGCCGATAAATCCGACTATGACCGCAACCGTTATTACCGCCGCTGCAAGCTGATTCTCGCAAAGCGAGGAAATAAAAGTGCCTATCGCCACAAACACCGCGCCTATAAGGATAACTCCGATCACGCATCCGACGATCTCCGAGGTCACAGGGCCGATATTCAAGGTGTCATTGTCAAGATTTCCTCTTTCAACCGCCGCAATCACGTAAAGCGGGATAAGATTTACAAGAGAAACGGCAACGCAGCCTAAAAACAGCGACAACGCGGCCAAAAACTTGCCAAGAACCATACCCGTGATAGTAACGGGAGCGGTCAGGAGAAGCTGCTCGGTCCTTATCTTTCTCTCCTCGGAGAACAATCTCATCGTTAAGAGGGGGATAAGCACCGCAAGCGCGTAGACCAGCACCGTAAAATATGTGCTTGTGTCATAGCTTCCCGAAAGAAGAGTGGTCATACAGCACAGAAGTGCCGAAAACACCAAGAATATCCCCGTGAATATGTACCCTATCGGGTTTGTAAAATAGGAGCGCATCTCCTTTTTGTATATAGCGAACATTATCTTATGTCCTTTCGATCGTTTTTAAGTAGTCAATCAGTCGTCAATGGCAGTCTTCGCGTCTTCCTCGCGCTTCTCTTCTGCGTCCTTTATCATTTCTCCCGCGATCTCATCTTCAAGCATGGTGCGGGTTCTCTGCACACGCTTCTTTGTACTTCTTTCATAGCGGTGAGAGGTAGCCTTTTCCTTTTCTGCGCGGTCAACCACGCTGATAAAGATGTCCTCAAGGCTCATTCCAACCGCCTCAAGACCTATAATAGCCCAGCCGTTTTGTGCCATCGTGAAGAATACCTTCTTGCGAACGTCGGCTCCCGCCTCGCTCTCTACCGTAAAGATATAAGCATCACCGTCGCGCTCGGTAAGAGCCTCAACGAAGCATACACCGGGAATTGCCTTCAGCGCATTCAGAATCTCCTTCTGAGGGCCGCAAACCTTTATATTCATTCTGCGATTGTTCTCAACGACTCTTGTAATGTTCTCGGTCTTCTCGTCGGCAACGATACGTCCCTTGTTTATGATAAGGATCCTGTCGCAAACCGCCGCAACCTCACCAAGAACGTGGGTTGAAAGAAGCACCGTGTGATTTTTTCCAAGAGTTCTTATAAGAGAACGAATCTCAATTATCTGTTTTGGGTCAAGACCTACCGTAGGCTCGTCAAAAATGATCACCGGAGGGTCGCCGATAAGCGCCTGAGCCACTCCGACTCTCTGCTTATATCCCTTCGAGAGATTTCCGATAAGCCTTTTTCGCACGTCACTTATCTTAACTACGTCGCAAACCTCTGAAATGTGAGCCTCACGATCAAACGTGCATCCCTTAAGATCATAGGTAAAATTGAGATATTCCTCAACGGTCATGTCGGGATAGACGGGAGGCTGCTCGGGGAGATAGCCTATAAGTCTTTTGACCCCGATAGGATCAGCCATCATATCTATTCCGTCAATCGACACTCTGCCCGCAGAGGCAGAAAGACAGCCCGTGAGGATATTCATAGTCGTGCTCTTTCCCGCTCCGTTCGGACCGAGAAAGCCAACCGTCTCTCCGCGACCTATCTCAACACATATATCGTCAACCGCCGTGTTTGACCCGTAATTTTTCGTAAGATGCTCAATCTTTATCATTTCCGACCTCTTAAAATGAGATTTATGCCGTAATTTCACAGCCTCGCGAAGATCTTTCCGATTCTCGCAGCGAGGAAACTGCCAAAAAGCAAATTTTCACAAATAATAGTCTACCACCAATTTGTAAACTGCCTATGAACATTAATTTATAATATATACTCTATTTGGTGATTTTCCGATGATTTTTCCGTGTTCATCCCCCGTATTCCCTACAAGACGCATTCAAATCCTATTTTCAATGCGGCTATATATAGCCCTATGCGCATTTTAAGCACAAACTTCCCCTCTACCTCTTGACTCTTGACAGCTTTTCTGCTAAAATAGTATTTGTAGAAATATGCATTTTAAGAGAGGTAATCCTTATGAGTAACATAACCAATCCCGCAATCTGGGAATCAGGAAAAGATAAGATAGAGTGGGTGCGCTCCTATATGCCCCTCCTCTCCTCCATCGAGGAAGAATTCAAGGCAAATCAGCCCTTCAAGGGAATGAAGATATCTATGTCGATTCACCTTGAGGCAAAGACGGCAAATCTTGCAAAGGTGCTTCGTGCAGGTGGCGCAGAGGTCAGAGTTACAGGCTGTAATCCCTTGTCCACGCAGGATGACGTTGCCGCAGCCCTTGTACATGAGGGATTTGAGGTAAACGCCCACCACGGAACAGACGAGGCAGGCTACACAAAGGACCTTATAAACACGATCTCCTTCTGCCCCGATATTCTCATCGACGACGGCGGCGACCTTATGGCGCTTCTGCACGGCGAATACCGTGAATACGGCAAAAACCTTATCGGCGGATGCGAGGAAACGACCACGGGTGTTCACAGACTTATGTCCCGTGAGGCTCAGGGCAAGCTCGACTATACCATGATCGACGTAAACGATGCAAATTGCAAACATCTGTTCGATAACAGATACGGTACAGGCCAGTCTACCCTCGACGGTATAATGAACTCAACAAACCTTATAATAGCAGGAAAAACCTTTGTTGTTGCAGGCTACGGCTGGTGCGGTA
>JAZSGA010000092.1:0-2520 GCA_045532495.1 Eubacteriales bacterium
GGTGTAAACGGCAGCGGCAAGCACAACAACTGGGCACTTGCTACCAACGAGGGTGTAAACCTGCTTGAACCCGGCGATTCTCCCATTGGAAACGCTCAATTTTTGCTTTTCCTTGTGGCTGTTATAAAAGCAGTTGACGAATATCAGGATCTTTTGAGAGTATCTGTTTCCGGCCCCGGCAACGATCACAGACTCGGTGCACACGAAGCTCCTCCCGCCATCGTTTCCATGTCACTGGGCGACGAACTTGCTGAAATACTTGAAAGCATTGAAAACGGCAGAGCATACTGTCAGAAAGAAAAGGTTGACATGCGTATAGGTGTGCATGTTCTTCCCCGTTTTGCAAGAGATACAACCGACCGCAACAGAACAAGTCCGTTTGCTTTTACCGGCAATAAGTTCGAATTCCGCTCCGTTGGCTCTTCCGCATCCATCGCAACTCCCAACGTGGTGCTCAACACCATCGTAGCTAAAGAGCTTTGCGATTTTGCCGACATTCTTGAGGGTGCCGAAGATTTTACAGCGACTCTTAACGAGCTTATAATCGACACAATTAAACAGCACAAGCGCATTATTTTCAACGGCAACAACTACAGCGACGAATGGGTTGAAGAAGCAAGCAAGCGTGGTTTGCTTAACCTTAAAACCTCCGTAGACGCTTTTCCATATCTTATCCATCAGAAAAACATTGATCTTTTCACAAAATTCGGCATCTATTCTGAAGCAGAAATGCATTCAAGATACGAAATCTATCTTGAAAACTATGTTAAAACCATCAATATCGAAGCTCTTACCATGCTTGACATGATATCCAAGCAGATCATTCCTGCGGTCAACAGCTACATAAAAACTCTTGCAGATACCGCCGCATCAAAGCAAATATTCGGTAAAATGTGCATTGACCTTGAACAGGAGCTGGCAACCGAACTTACACAAAGCAACCTTAATCTTTATCACAAAGCTCAGGAAATCGAAAAGCTCCATGCAGTGCTTTCCGATATTACAGATATGCAAAAAAAGGCCGAATACATCAGAGATACCTTAATTCCCGCCATGAAGTCTGCGCGGAAAATTGCCGATAACATGGAAAAGAAGGTTGCCGAAGAAAGCTGGCCCTTCCCCACATACAACGATCTTCTCTTTAAAATATAACCCTTTGCGTCTGTACCATATTGGTGCAGACGCTGAAATTTGATTAATATTCCGCATAAAATTCTGGGGGTCATCATGAGTATCAAAAAAGGTTTTGACAAAGAACTATACATAAAAAAGCAGTCAGAGCAAATACAGAACCGAATCAACCAATTCGGCGGCAAGCTGTATCTTGAATTTGGCGGCAAACTTTTTGACGATTACCACGCATCCCGTGTATTGCCGGGTTTTGCGCCCGATATAAAAGTGCAGATGCTTAAAAACATCGCCGACAAAGTAGAAATCGTCATGGTAATAAGTGCATACGATATCGAAAAAAACAAAATGCGCAGCGACCTCGGCATAACGTACGATGCCGATGTTTTAAGACTTTATGATGCTTTTACAGGCATAGGCCTTTATGTCGGAAGCATTGTAATTTCACAGTACAGCAGTCAGCCTGCCGCAGAAAACTTCAAGCATAAGCTTGAATCGCTGGGCATACGCGTATACTTGCACTATCATATCGATGGATACCCCACAAATGTCAAGCACATAGTAAGTGACGAAGGCCTTGGCAAAAACGATTATATTGAAACAACACGTCCCCTGGTGGTAGTTACTGCTCCCGGTCCCGGAAGCGGAAAAATGGCAACATGCCTTTCTCAGCTTTACCACGAACACAAGCGCGGAATTTCTGCAGGATATGCAAAGTTCGAAACCTTCCCGGTGTGGAACATTCCCCTTAAGCATCCTGTAAACCTTGCTTACGAGGCAGCTACTGCCGATCTTAACGACGTTAACATGATAGATCCCTTCCACCTCGAAGCATACGGTGAAACCGCCGTAAACTACAACCGTGATGTGGAAATATTCCCCGTGCTCAATGCCATATTCGAAAAAATATCTGGCACAAGCCCTTATAAATCCCCCACAGACATGGGTGTTAACATGGCAGGCTATGCAATTTTCGACAACGATGTTGTATGCAAAGCATCAAGGGATGAAATAGTACGCAGATATTATGCCGCTCTGTGCGGACGCCGCATGGGCATAGACAGCGATGAAACCGTAAACAAAATAGAACTGCTCATGAAGCAGGCATCAACAACTCCCGAAGACAGAGCTTGCACACTTGCAGCGCTCAAAAAGAGCGAACAGACAGAAGGTCAGCCCGCCGTTGCCATTGAACTTAATGACGGCACCATCGTAACTGGAAAAACTTCTCAACTGTTCGGTGCATCATCCGCCGCATTGCTTAATGCAGTTAAAGCCATTGCCGGAATCCCCGATGAAATACCGCTTATACGCCGTGAGGTTATAGAGCCCGTACAATCGCTCAAAACCGAGGTTCTCGGCAACCATAACCCAAGACTTCATTCCGATGAA
>JAZSGA010000218.1:0-6912 GCA_045532495.1 Eubacteriales bacterium
GCTTTCGTTTGCAGTGGGTGATGTGCCCGTGCTTGTGGTTTGTGCGGGCGATGCCAAGGTGGATAATTCAAAATTCAAGGCAAAATTCCTTACAAAAGCAAAAATGCTAACGCCTGATGAGGCGGTAACCCTCATCGGTCACGCAGTGGGCGGCGTTTGCCCCTTTGCGGTAAATGACGGTGTGGCAGTTTATCTTGACGAAAGCCTCAAACGCTTTATCACAGTTTTTCCTGCCTGCGGAAGCAGCAACAGCGCCATAGAGCTTACCATAGCCGAGCTTGAAAAGTACTCTGTTTACAGAGAATGGGTAGACGTGTGCAAGGGTTGGCAGGCTGAATAAGATTAAATTAAGCAAAACATCCGCCTTATATCAAGGCGGATGTTTTTTGTTATTGGATGGTGAAAAAATACAATTATAACCGAAATGACGGTGTTATTTCTCTCTGATCAGCATAACCGCGCTGCCTGCAGGCATATCCAGCTCGAATGTGCCGTCGGAATTTATAATTTCTGTTTTTTCTCCGCTGTCGGGTGTCATTTTATAAAACACTCCGGCTTCATGGATATTTACGGTACATTTATCTGCTCGGTTATGTATAAACCACAGATCCGCATCGGAGGTTTGAGATCTGCGCACTCTTACGGTGACTGGAGCATCTGTTTCAAGCACTCTTTTTGCGTTGCCGCAAAGTACTGCATCGCATACATCGGAAAAATCCGAAAAACGGAAGCTATCCGGGTATTTTTTTGCCCATTGCGCACATTGCGCGGAGGGAGCGATTGAGTTTACGGCGGTTACCGTACCTCCGCAGGATAGAAATTTTTCTATCTGCAAAGCCACATCTTTTGCAAAACAACCGCTGTTGAAAATAACAAGATGGTTAAAGCTTTCGTACGGTGTTTTGATTGTTCCGTTTTCCACCACACACTCAGTAAGTCCTAAAGCATCGGTAAGGTCATAATCAATGCGGTCATTCACAAGTCTCAAAAGGGTTTCACCGTAGGCTTCTTCAAGCACCTGCAGTTGTTTACCCTGATAAGGTGCAACGATGGCAGGTCCTATAAGCCAGTATTTATGGTCCTGGGGTGTAAAATGTTCCCATGCGGATTCCATGGGGATAAGCACAAGCACATCTGCTTTGTGGGTTCCCGTGGTTATAAATTCCGATGCTCTTGCTGTGCGCACGCAAAATGCGTTCCATTCCTTGTCGGATTTTAACGGATCGTATGGGAAATAGCTTGAAATGTTTGTTAGTCCAAGCTGTATCTGATAATATGCTGAGTTGGTGCGGTTGAACAATGTCACCTGATCTTCCATGTCCCAGAAATTTTTCTCAAAGTGGAAACTGTTTTCGCTCATGGTGTAAGGTTTTCCGTACATATGAGCAACGGATGTGGCAGTTTTTTCCGCGGTAACGTCACGGGGGTCTGTGCAGTAAAGCCTGTCAACACCGGGCATTTCCATTTTGCGCAGCAGGCCAAAAAGCTCTGCATTAAGCCCTATCTGCATACCAAGGGTTTCTTCACCGTACATATGACCCGTAAGGCGGGAACCGTATTTTGTACACCAGTCGTTTATTTTGCCAAAGTAGTTTTTGGCAAACAGCTTTGCCGCCTCCTGCCAGTAGCTGTGTCGGATTTCTTTATGGTACGGAGGTGCCGTACGCTTTGTATCAAAGAATATATCCACGCATATTTGCGGCAGGTTTGGGAATATGCGACTGAGCTCCTCGGTCCAGGCACAAATGGCTCCGGTTTCATAGAAATACTGTGAACAGCCGTGGGTGGGAAGGCTGGGTTCATCGGTGAAAAATGCGGTTATTTTCGAAATTATATCTTCACCGAGATGTTTGCGGTATTCTTCGTATGTAACTTCGATAAATCTGTCGATAACATCGGCACGCATAAGATCGGGGTAGGGCACCACATTTTCTGTAAGGAAAGCCAGCTTTTTGGTGTAAAAGCCGCACACTTTGTAATTACCTTCGGGAAGATCGTAATTAATCTTGTCTTCTTTTACATCAACATTTACGGGATTTTCCGCATCAAGCAAACCGCTTTCAGTAACGGGATATGCGGCGGCATAAACAAGATCGGCGTTTATGCTTTGTATAACACCTTTGCCACCGTTTACATCTGCGGATATGCAGGTAAGACCTTTTACCTGATAATCGGGATGTCCTTTAAGTACCTTGTTGCCTGCGGCGCCCGAAGGGTATTTAAGCTCATCGTATATCCAAACTTTCATACCTCTGTCAAAGCAGGCTTGTATAAAGCTTTTAAGGCATTTCCATTCGTGTTCGTATTCGGGCTTTCCTGTGCCGAGGTATCCGTCAAGACGGCGCTCATTGTATGCCTCATCGGATTCGTTTTCAAGCCTCTCGGGCTCATAATCCATATTTACCACAAATCCGCCAAGACCGTTTTTTTCGGCAATATCAAGATATTCTTTTGTATCCTCGGCGGTTTTGGGATATTTTCCGTGTATTATTTGTACAGGTCTGAATGTGCTTGAAGGGGTGGCAAGTTTTTGTTTTAAAATGTCTATTGTGCCGGGCATAATTGTCCTCCGTTTTGTTTGTTACAGTTCGTATTTTTCCTGAACTTCATGGTATTTTTCTTTTCCTGCAAAAAGATTTGCATAGTGGAGAATATCGGATTTAAGACGTGCTTCTTTTTTTATTTTATACAAATCTGCGCTGTCGGTTATTATCGGTATACCGTCTTTATCTGTCATGGTGGTGTATATGCTGAAGCTTTGTCCGGTTTCGATTTTTCCGTATTCGTTCCTTGAAAGAGAAAGGTGGAAAACGGCGTTGTATAATGGCATATCGTAACAGTATTGACCGTCTGTTATGCGGTTGTCGTAAAAGAAATTGCCAAGGCAAAAGATTTTTGTATAATCATCGCTTGTATCGCATTTTTGAATGATATGCTGATGGTGTCCTACGATTATATCCGCTCCGAATTCTTTTATCTTCTGAGCCATAAAAATGCTGTAAGGATCAACGGCTTGTATGTATTGACTTCCGTTGTGAGCAATCATAATAACGTAATCTGCATTTTCCTTTGCGGTTTTTATGTCTTTTTCCAGTTTGTCAAGATAAGGTTTGCAATACTTATATTCATCGGATTTGTCAATGTATATGCGTTTAAGATCCTCTGCTATACGGCTGTAATTATTCAGCAGGTGGATGGAGCCCGGCTTTGTTTCTTCGGGTTGAAACAGATTTACCATGTACGGATGCTCAAGAAAATTGTGGTGTGCAAATGCATTGGTTCCGTAGGTGTAATTTATAAAGGCTATCTTTATTCCGTTTATTTCTTTTATAAACGTTACGTTACTTTCCTGTTCGCTTTTGTAAATTCCCACGGTGTCAAATCCGTATTTTCTGCAGTTGTCAAGGGTGTTTATTATTCCTTGCTCGCCCCTGTCCATACAGTGGTTGTTTGCCAAAGTCAGCATATCAAAACCGCAATCCTTAAGTGCATCAAGAATCCCTTCGGGAGTGTTGAAGCAATATCTTTCGTGGGTATATTGCATGGCTTCTCCCGCCACGGGAGTTTCAAGGTTGCCCACAAGATAATCACAATCCTTAAGCTTGTAAGCTTTGCTGAAACAGGTAAGATAGTTGCCTTTTAAGGTGTTGTTTATTCTTTCATTTGGAAGAATATCGCCTGTAAAACTTATATTTACCATGGTTTTGATCTCCTGAATTTTGCACGATATGATTTGACATAAAAGTAAAAAGCAGTATCGTGTGATACTGCTTTTATAATAACCGCTTTTGATTGGATTTGCAATAGTTTTTGAAAAATTATCCGCAAAATACAGTTATCATTTCGTAAGGTTCGAGTATCGGAAGTCTTACAAGATATCCGTCCTCTTTCTTTTCAAACGGTATTTCGGTATATTCTTTCTTTGCACTCATATATGAAAATTTTTCGCCTGCGGGATTTCTGATCAGAAGCTCCTGTTCGCCCGTTTCACCGATAGAAATACTCTGCAGCGAAACGCTGACGGTTTTTCCTTCTTTGTTGATTCTCGGAATAACAGAAATCTGGTCATGGCTCTTGATTACGGCAGGAAGCTTTTTGTCGCAGATATAATCAATGGCATTGAGTATCTGATCGCGTTTAACACCGCTCATCACTCTTTCGTAAAGAGCATATCCGAAAACAGCCCATTTTGCACACTGTTTTCCGTCATCGTCATATGTGTTGACAATGGCGTTTACCGTGCCGAATTTTGCGGAGCTCAGCATATCGTCATAATGGCCTATCTCTTCGGTCTTTCCGTCTTTATCGCAGATTTTTTGCGCTTTGACAGGGCCTGTGGGGGAATGGAACATACTGGCACGCCAGTACATCCCTGAACTTTTTCCGTTTATGGGATGGTCGGAGAATACTTCCTTTCCGGAAAGACTGTCAATATCCTCAACGTAAGCGCCGAAATATTTGCCATAGCCTCTGTTGCAAAGGATTTTAAGTGCATCGGTAGCGCACACAACGGGCTTTTTGATAAGCTCTTTTATCTCGTTTTCCGAAATGCCTTTGGCCGCTTCTGCATAAAGCTGGATAACGGGACAATCCTTGAAATTGTTTGTTACGGGGATTCCCACTTCCATAAGCTTGGTGTTTTCAAAGGCAAAACGTATTTTGTCCCATGCAAAATCCGGCTCATCATCCGAAATAGGTCTTTTATACGATTCGGGAGAAAGGTAAATACCCACACCGGAACATTTTGCTTTGCTGTTGTGCTCGATCAGTTTCTGCCAGAAGCTGTTGTATTTTGCAAACCATTCCATCAGCTTGTAATTATAATCTTCGGTTTCGGTACCGTGATTGGGAGAAGCAACAGAAATGCAGTTGCAACCGTAAGCGAGATAAAGGGTTATCTCTTTTGCTGTGCCCTCAAGACTTTTTCCGAAGTAAACATCGGGCAGACACTCTATTTCGGGGCAAATATCCTCCACATAATCAGGCACGACCGCAATGGCACAATCAAGATGCAACGCTTTGGAAAGCATTCCGCGTGGTGAGCTGTCTTCGTAAAATCCACCTCCGGGACGGTATCCCACAGGGCGTTTTCCGCTTCCTTCATACATGGCATCAAAAATGCAGTTGAAATCCTTGCCGAGAAAGCTGTTTGTGCGGCTGGATTGATATGCCATGCGCGCATTTGGAGCAACCTCATGAACTGCCTTTGAAATAATTTCCGCAAGACCGTTAATTGATTCTCTGTTGTGTTCGATATATGCTTCCCTTATTGCAATATCTCCTCTGTTTATTTCGCGCACAAGGCTTTCCCTTGTGTAATTGGTGCCGTGTTTTTTGTTAAAGCGCAAAATGCAGTTGTCACAAAAACAGCCGTGATTTACGGGAGCGTGATTGTATATGCGCAGGTCATCATCTACCCATACACAAACCGGATCAATTTCGGCATACATCTTTGTGGTTTCATAAATATAATTTCTGAAGTATTCGCCGCTGGGGCAATAGCATCCGTAGGAACATTCGCCATATTCACCCACCATTCTTTCAACGGGAGTGCCGTCAAATACAAGGCCCGAAAAATCTTCGGATGTCATATGTTCCGCACTGTGACCGATGGTGTTTGAAATTTGAAGAGAAACTTTTATTCCGGCGTCGGTAAAAAGCTTTTTTACCTTTTTCATATTTTCAACTGCTTCACGAACAGTTTTGTAACCGGGATACCCGTAAAGACTGTTAATCCACACACCGTCGCAACTGCCGGGGTTGGCTTTAATGGCATCGATCAGTTTTTGCGCATTTTCTTTTTTGAGAAAATATTTTGAAAGTCGAAGATC
This sequence comes from Eubacteriales bacterium, assembly GCA_045532495.1. Taxonomy (GTDB): domain Bacteria; phylum Bacillota; class Clostridia; order Oscillospirales; family CAG-382; genus UMGS1052. The sequence continues at coordinate 5,832 of JAZSGA010000218.1, forward strand.
AAGCATTGTTTTCTCCTTTATATGTTTATCCTTCTCTTTCCGCCATTATAACTTAATAAAGCTTTACTGTCAATATGGTAATTTACGAAAAAATTTCGAATTGCCGCGGACAGGATCTTTATATTCCGCACTTTATGAACAACAAGTAAAGCGTAAAAAGTGTTTTTTGCCAAATTTCATAAAAACTGTTTACTTTTTTCACTTTTTATGATAGTATAAAGATAACACCGAAAACAATAAGATTTTCGGACGAAAGGAGCGTCTTTATGAATTACGCAGACGAAAAAATACTCGGCATGATCGATGCCAAGGCAGAGGAACTTAAGCAAAAAATCCTTAATGCTAAATCGGAGTATCCCAGAAATGCCAAAAAAATATATGTCTCAAATAACGGAGACGATAACAATAACGGCGAAACTCCCGAAACAGCCATTGCCACCCTTGGAAAACTGAATGCCATGGAAGTAACCCCCGGTCAGGTGGTGCTTTTCGAAAGAGGCGGTGTATGGAGAGGAATTCTTTACGCACGTTCCTGCGTAACTTATTCCGCATACGGCGAGGGTGAAAAGCCCAAACTGCTTGGCAGAGGCGGAACGGCAGAAGGAAAAGAAAGCTGGGAAAAGACAGACGTCCCCAATGTATGGGTTATGACAAGAGAAATTCCCGATGACGTAGGAAATATTCTTTTTGACGGAAAATACTATTCCAGAAAGCGTTTTGCTCCTTACGAAAAAGAGCTTCCCGACGGCAGAAAGGAATGGACACGCCCCGATGGCGTTGGCCCTTACAACGGACTTTCGGATCTCAAGGAAAATCTTCAGTTCCATCATGATAAAACAGATAACAAAGTATACCTCTATTGCGACAAAGGCAACCCCGGCGAGGTTTACAAAACAGCCGAAGTTGTTTGCAAAGGACATTGCATACAGCTTACAAACGGCTGCACTATCGATAATATCTGTGCAATGTATTCAGGTTCCCACGCAATGGGTGGTGGCGCTGCAGTAAAGGTTACCGTGCGCAACTGTGAGATAGCCTGGTGCGGAGGCTCGTTCTTAGGGGATACCACACTTTACGGAAA
>JAZSGA010000107.1:0-11887 GCA_045532495.1 Eubacteriales bacterium
TTTTCAAAAATTATGTGCAAAAAAATCCTTTTTTGTAACGCAGTATTCCACAACCGTTTTATACTCGTTTCTGATGAAAAATGAGTTTTTATAGGTGGTGACGTAGCTCATACCCAGCTTTTGCATTACCCTTTCGGATGCGGCGTTGCCATATATGAATCTGGCGCAGATTTTATCCACATCAAAAACGGCAAAACCGAATTTCATAACAGCCTTTGCCGCCTCAACAGCAATGCCCTGCCCCCAATATTTTGGAGAAAGCACATAGCCTATTTCGGCAGAGTTTGTATCCTTATCAAAGGATGTAAAACCGCAGGTGCCAATGAATTTTTTATCCGCCTTATGCTCCACACCAAAATCCCAGAAAGCGCCTTTGGCATATTTTTTACCTAAAAGCCGCACATACCGCTGGGTTTCGGCAATGCTTTTATGGGATGGCCAGGTGAGATATTTTGTCACCTCGTCAAGGCACGAATATTCGTACATATCCGTGTAATCGTCTTCCGTTATTCTGCGCAGAAGCAGCCTTTCGGTTTCTATCTGCGGAATGTTGGTAAAGACTTCTTTTATTTTTTTATCGGTAAGTATCTGCATTGTAAATCAAAATCCGCACTTTGCAATATCAAAAATTTCCTGCGCAGTATCTGCTATTCTGTCGGGCAGGTTGCCTTCAAAGCAGGCTCTGCCGCCAAACCCCCACGCAACGCCTATACAAGGTATGCCCGCATTGCGTGCCGTTTGCACATCCACCTTTGAGTCGCCCACAAAAACTGCACTTTCCGCAGGCTTGCCCAACGCCTCAAGCGCCATTTCAACACGGCGTTTATCCGGCTTTACGGGATAATTTTCGCTGTTACCGCAGTAATAATCGAAAAGATTTCCAAAATAATGCGGCACCATTATGCGTGTTTGCACATCCGGCTTATTGGTAACGATGCCAAGTAATGCCCCGTGCTCCTTAAGGCTGCAAAGCAGGTTATAAACCCCGTCATATATGCGTGAATTTTTTGTGCACACATCACGGTAGTTTGAAATATACACCGCAAGCACCTTATCCACAAAAGCCTCGTCATGCTGCATATCCGCCGGCAATGCCCTGCGGACAAGCATACGCGCACCGTCGTTAAGGTACGACCGCACCTCATCATGGGTATGCAGCGGCAGCGAAAACTCTGCCATGGTTTTGTTCATTGCCGCAGTGCAATCGGAAACGGTATCAAGCACGGTACCGTCAAGGTCAAACAAAACGCAGCTGTAACGCAGATCACACATTCAGCTTTGCCTTCTTTTCGCAAAGGAAATCGTAAGCAAGCTTGATATCTCCGTAAGGATTTTCGCCAACTTCACGTTCAATGGTAAGGTAGCCGTCAAAGCCAACCTGTACAAGTTTTGCAAGGTAAGCATCAAAATCAACTCCGCCTGTGCCAAGGGGAACTTCAAGATATGTGGTGGCACCGGTCTTGATACCGTCCTTTGCATGGGTGTGCACAATGTAATTTTTGAGGTGCTCAACGGCATCCACGGGATCATCACCTGCACACATTACAAGGTTTGCGGGGTCAAGGTTTACACGCACGCCCTTTGCATCAAGGGATCCCAAAAACTTTGCAAGGCGGCTGCCGGGTTCGGGGCCTGTTTCAAGTGCAAAGCAGGAGCCGATGCTGTCGGCATAGCTTGCAAGCTCGTTGCAGGCTTTGCGGAGTATTTCGGTGGTGGCATTTTCCACTTCGGGAACCTGATGGATGTGGGTTGTAACGATGTTACAATCCATTTTTTTAGCCACATCAAGAATTCTCTTGGAAAGGTCAATATAATGGGGGTTCTTTTCGGGATCGTCAAAGCCGTAGCCTGTATCGCCGCATACGGCGGAGAAAATAAGGCCGTTGGACTTCATGATATCCATAACTTCTGCGATCTTTGCATCGTTCATTTCGTCAATCTTCAGCAAAGGGCTGTTATCGGTGATATACACCTGGATACCTGTAACGCCGAGGCTTGCGGCGGTTTCGATAGCTTCGCGGAAGGTTTCCTTTCTGAAGGATTCCGCCATTGCGCCAATTTTAAGTGCCATAATTTTGTTCCGTCCTTTCGTTGGAAAAATATGTTTATTGTTGAATTTTTTATTAAAGCTCGTCAAGGGTAAGGTAAAATGCGGGAAGCATTTTATCCATAAAATATTTTACTTCGGGAAGCGAGAATTTTTCCAGCGCCTCAAAGGTGCTCTGATGCGCCTTGGAAAATTCGGAATTGCCGTTTTTAACTTCCTCGATACATTTTATAAGTGCCGAAAGCTTATCCGCCGCTTTTATAAGAGTGTGCTCCTCGGGGGTGCAGTTTTCGCAGACTATATCTGAAAAATCCGCCACAAGCTCATCGGGAAGCTTTTCAAGCAGGCGCTGTTTTGCGTTTGCTTCGAAATCGCGGAAGGATGACAGCAGCTGCCCGCTGTAATACTTCACGGGGGTGGGGAGATCGCCCGTTACGGTTTCGGAAATATCGTGGTAAAGAGCAAAAAGTGCAATGCGTTCGGGGTTGTAGCTTTTTTCAAAAAAGCGGTTGCCAATAACTGCCAGCGCATGGGCTATCATGGCGGTTTCGGCGGAATGTTCGGTAAGTGTTTCCTGCCGTGAATTTTTCATCAGCCCCCAGCGGTTTATGTATTTCATGCGGAACGCAAAGGCAAAAAATGACGAATTTTCCACTGCATCTGCTCCTTTCCTGATAAACTATCTTCTCACATCCTATAATAAAATATATTTTTATTTATGTCAAGGATATTTTTGTAAAAACAACAAATGTGCAACAAAATAGCAGGATTGTATAAAAAACGTGTGTTTTTTGACTCAAACCGTGATATTTGTGAAATATTGCCAAAAATCACACTTCAAATTTCTACATATCCGCTTGGGTTATTTTATTAATATTATTGAAATACTTTGCCGTTTATGGTATAGTTGCATTAAGGAAAATATTTGTTTTTCCGTATTCTTATGTACCGAAAGGAATTCCGTTATGTCAGACAAAAAATACATGCCCGAGCTTGAAAAAATGACTCCTGCTCAGGCAAAGGCGGCTTTGGATATAAAAGCCCAGCAGATGAAAAATTCCATAATCTTCACACCCAACTATCAGCCCAAAAACGAGCGTGTTATTTACGTTTCCAACAGCGGTTGTGATTGCAACGACGGTCTTACCCCCGAAACCGCAATATGCACCCTTGCCAAGGTAAACGAGATAACACTGCCCGGCGATACGGTGCTGTTTAAACGCGGTGATCATTTCCGCGGCAATATAAAAGTTGATAAAGACGGCATCACCTACGCTTCCTACGGCGAAGGCATAAAGCCTATTATAAACTCATCAAAGCGCAACTATGCCGATCCCGCCATCTGGCAGGAAACCGATGCACCCAATGTTTACATGTGCACGGAGGATGTTGACAACGCAGGCCTTTTGCACTTTGACCCCGAATACACCTATGGCATTTACAACGAGCTTTACGGTCACATGAAGCTGCGCCGCGATGACGATTTCGGTTACAAAAACCTTGAAGGTGACCTGGATTTCTTCTGCGACCGCAAAACCAACAAGCTTTACCTTTACTCTGCTGAAGGAAACCCCGGCGAAAGATTTCTTGATATCGAAATAGGCGCCGGCGGAAGCACCTTCGGCGGCAGCGCGCACAACGTGACTATCGACGGTCTTTGGATAACCCACACCGGAAGCCACGGCGTAGGAAGCGGCACCACGGTAAACCGTGTTGTCCGCAACTGTGTTTTCTCCTGGCTGGGCGGCTCCATGCTGGGCGGTGAAAAGCGTCAGGACGGCAGCTACAACACAACACGTTTTGGCAACGCTGTGGAAATTTACGGCGGCTGCAAGGGTTACACCGTTGAAAACAACTGGATGTATCAGATATACGATACAGCCGTTACCCACCAGTACGGCGGATATTCCGAGGGTGATTGCCTGCAGTATGATGTGCTTTACCGCGGCAACTTCATGGAATATTGCTTCTGGTCCATCGAATTTTATGACGGTGAACGTGAAGGTACCACCCGTGAGGTTAAAAATGTTTATATGACCGACAACTTCGGCCGCTACAACGGCTACGGCTGGGGCTGTAAGGGACGTGAAGCCTGGGCTCCGCTGTTCTGCGGATCGCACGTTTGCGACAATCTTACAAACTTTGTGGCAGAACGAAACATTTTTGCCCATTCCACAGGCTACCTTGTGCGCCTTGAAGATAACCCCGGCGCAAGAAACATCGTTGTGCGCAACAACGTTTACGTTAACCCCAAGGGGGCAAAGCTGTGCTACCTTTACGGCAAAGAGCACAAGTACGATGAAAATGTTGCCGAAACCCTGCGTGAGCTTGTACATGAGGAAGAACCCACCGTTGTTTACATGCCCGCACCTCCCATCAGATTCTGATAAAAATTTCAAATAAATACAAGGAGGACAAAACCATGTCCGAAAAACAGTTTATGCCCGAACTCGAAACCATGTGCCCTGCCAAAGCCAAGAGAATTCTTGACATGAAAGCACAGGAAATGAAAGATGCCATCTGCTTTACACGCAACTATGTGCCCAACGGTGAACGTGTTATTTACGTTTCCAACAGCGGCTGCGACTGCAACGACGGTCTTTCCATGGAAAAGCCCATCAAAACTATAGAAAAGCTCCACGAGATAATCCGTGAGGGCGATACCGTGCTTTTTAAGCGCGGAGATCATTTCCGCGGTGTGTTTGACGTTAACTATGCCGGCGTTACCTATTCCGCTTACGGCGAAGGCGTTAAGCCTATCATCAACGCATCCCGCAAAAACTTCGCAGATCCCGCCATCTGGCAGGAAACCGATGCGCCCAATGTTTACGTTTGTACCGAAGAATTCAACAACGTAGGTCTTATCCACTTTGATCCCGAATATACTTATGGCCAGTACAACGAGCTTTACGGCCACATGAAGCTGCGCCGCGAAGACGATTTCGGTTACAAAAACCTTGAAGGCGACCTGGACTTCTTCTGCGACCGCGCAACAAACCTGCTTTACCTTTATTCCGCCGAAGGCAACCCCGGCGAAAGATTCCTTGACATCGAAATAGGCGAAAACCGCCATATTTTCCTTGGCAAAGCCGATAACGTTACCATTGATAACCTGTGGATAATGCACACAGGCTCCCACGGTATGGGCGGTGCAAGCCATTCTCACAACCGCCGTGTAACAAACTGTATTTTCTCCTGGCTGGGCGGTTCCATGCTGGGCGGTGAAAAGCGTCAGGACGGCACCTACAACACCACACGCTACGGCAATGCCGTTGAAATTTACGGCAGCTGCTTTGGCTACTACGTTGAAAACAACTGGATGTATCAGATCTACGATACAGCCGTTACCCATCAGTACGGCGGATATTCCCCTAACGACTGTATTCAGCGTGACGTTATTTACCGTGACAACCTTATGGAATATTGCTTCTGGTTCATCGAATTCTACAACGGCGAACGTGAAGGCACCTACCGCGAGGTTTCCAACGTCTACATGACAGGCAACTTCTGCCGCATGGGCGGTTACGGTTGGGGCTGCAAAGGCCGTGAGGGCGGAGCTCCTATGTTCTGTGGAGCGGCGCTTTGCGGCAATCTTACAAACTTTGTAGCAGAAAACAACATCTTCTATCAATCGCTGGGCTACCTTGTAAGACTTCCCAACACCGAAGGCGGACGCAAGGTTGTTGTGCGCAACAACGTTTATGTTAACCCCAAAGGCGCAAACCTTGCATTCCTTTATGATAACAAGTATATGTATGACGACGATGTTAAAAAGACTCTGCGCGAGCTTATCCACGAGGATGAACCCACCGTTGTTTACATGAAAAAGCCTCCTATTCGCTTCTGATCATGTTTCCCACAGATTTTGTCAGCTCAAGGGGCGTGGGTGTGTTTTTTACCCGCAAATTTCCCGGCGACAATACAAAAATCAAACATTTATAAAAAAGATAAATGACTGTCATACACGAAGACATATATACAAGGAGGTAACCAACAATGTCTGTTACAGGTTACATGAAAGAGCTTGAGGGTATGTGCCCCGCAAAGGTAAAGGAAATACTCGATATCAAAGCTCAGGAAATGAAAAATTCCGTTATTGGCGCTAAAAACTATCAGCCCAAAAACGAGCGTGTTATTTACGTTTCCAATGACGGAGACGACAATAACGACGGTCTTACCCCCGAAACCGCCATTGCCACCTGCGCAAAGGTTACCGAGGCTGCACAGCCCGGCGATACGGTTTTGTTCCGCAGAGGCGACCATTTCCGCGGCCGTGTGGGTGTGGTTGAGGGTGTTACATATTCCGCCTACGGTGAGGGTGTAAAACCCATTATCGACGGCTCACCCAAAAACTATGCCGATCCCGCACTGTGGGAAGCCACCGATGCACAAAATGTATGGCATCTTACCGAAAAGGCAAAGAATGTTGGCCTTGTGCACATCAACCCCGAATATACCTACGGTCAGTACAACGAAGTGTACGGCACCATGAAGATCAAGGGCAGAGGCGGTTTTGAAGGTTATGCCGACCTCAAAAACGATCTGGAATTCTACTCCGATTACGAAACCGAAGATTTTTATTTTTACAGCGAGCAAAACCCCGGCGAAAGATTTATTGATATTGAGCTTGCAATTTCCGGCAACATCTTTATCGGTTCTGCCCACAACGTAACCGTGGATAACCTTTGGATAACCCACACCGGCTCCCACGGCGTGGGCAGCGGCACCACCAAAAACCGCACCGTTACCAACTGCGTGTTCTCGTGGCTGGGCGGTTCCATACTTTCCATCAACTTCCGCGGAAACGGCCCCGTGCGCTACGGCAACGCCGTGGAAATTTACGGCGGTTGCGACGGTTACCGTGTGGAAAACAACTGGATGTATCAGATATACGATACCGCCGTTACCCATCAGTTTTCAGGCGGAAACGTGCCGTGCCATCAGCACAATGTGCAGTATATAAACAACCTTATGGAATACTGCTTCTGGTTTATCGAATATTACAACGCCGATTGCCAGGGCAACCCCCAGAGCATAAAGAACATATACATGAAAGGCAATTTCTGCCGTTACGGCGGCTACGGCTGGGGATGCAAAGGCCGTGAGGCTGCAACGCCCATGTTCTGCGGTTCCACGGTTTGCTGTCCCACCGAAAACTTTGTGGCGGAAAACAACATTTTCTATCAGTCGCTGGGCTACCTTGTGGTGCTGGCAAACTGTGAAGGACACAAAACAGAGATAATGCGTAACAATGTTTATGTAAACCCCAAGGGATCCAACTTTGCCAGACTTTACAATCAGGTATACACCTTTGACGGCACCGAAAAGGAAATCATGCGCAATATTCTCAACGAAGAAGATCCCACTGTTGTTTACATGCCCAAACCTCCCGTAAGATTCTGATAACCCACCATAAAATATATCAGGAGAAATGTGTTATGATATTATCCAATAACCCCAAAACAGAGTTTAAAAACAGAGAAGTTTTTGCCGATCTTGAGCACACTCCCATAGGCCGCCGCAGCGGTCATCTTGGTCATGCCATGGCAGAATGTAAGGACGGCAGTATTCTTGCTTTTTATTCAAACTGTTCCGCCATGCACGGCGGCAACTATTACGGACACACCATGTACGGCTGGGTAGAATACAAGCGTTCCACCGACCGCGGTCTTACCTGGTCCGAACCCAAAGTGCTTGATTATTCCTACAAGTGTTTTCTTGACGGCGTTTACAAAATAGGCTGCGAAAAGGCTGTTGTTTGCGATGACGGCACCGTTGTGCTGTTCTGCCTGCGCAGTATCGGCTACAGCTTTGAGCCCTACGCCACACCCGTGTGCCTTTTGAGCCACGATAACGGCGAAACCTGGAGCGAGCCCATTGAAGTGCACAACGAGCGAGGCAGAATTTACGATGCCATATACCGCAACGGCCGTGTTTATGTGCTGGAATTCTGCAATTCCACCGACAAGGGCTTTACCTGCGCCGAGGAAGGATTGTTTTACAAAATAATCGCCAGCGATGACAACGGCAAGAGCTTTTATGTGCTTTCTCAAATCCCCTTTAATACCATGGGGCACGCATACGGCAATCTGCTGTTCCGTCCCGACGGAAGTCTGATATTTTACGGCTACAACGTGGATGATGAAAAACACCTCACAAGCCTTATAAGCAACGACGAAGGCATAACCTGGGGCGAGCCCTTTAAGGTTGCCGTGGCAAAAATTGCCCGCAATCCGCAGGTTGCCTACGTTAACGGAAAATACATTATGCATGCCAGAAGCGAAGCCGGTGTAAACTTTGTGTTCTACACCTCCGATGACGGCATCAACTGGGACGAGGGCACCATTGTAAGCGATTACATTGGCGGTCACCCCCGCGGCGGATGCTATTATTCCAACAACATCGTTATAAAAGGTGCCGACGGCAAGGACAGATTGCTTGTTCAGTACTCCGAACAGTACGATCCCGACGCGCCCCGTGTTTACATCTGCCACGCCTGGGTAGAGGTTGAATAATTAATATTTAAACAACAACACACCACCGAAAGCACAAAAACTTTGGTGGTGTGTTTTTTGTTGTATTTTGCTTTGCAAATTCGATATAACCTCATTTTATTCGGTTGTGATATAATATAAATTCCTTTTCTCTTCTCTTTTGTCTCTTATCTGGAAACGACAATTTTTTGTGAAGAGCGAAGAGAGAAAAGTGAAAAGATAAGAGTACAAAAAACGACAACTTTCTGTCGAAAATTGTCGTTTCTTTTTGGTGCTAACGGTTATTTTTCATACGAGTAAATCTGCGGTGCAAAGCGCAATAGATTATTTCACAATAAACTTTTCTTATCCTATTGACATTTTCATAAAAATGTAGTATGATTATTCATACCAATCATACAGAGGAGAGTTGACTATGAATATACACAAAGGTAAATATGCATGGATGGTCAAAATAGGCGAAAAGGGACAGTTTGTTATCCCTAAAGAAGCAAGAGAAATGTTTGATTTTCAGCCGGGAGATGAGATTTTGGTTCTCGGTGACATCAGCCGAGGAATTGCAATTCTTCCCAAAGCAAAACAACTGGATACTATCAAACAGATTTTTTCTGAGATAGAGGAATAAAATATGAGTAAAATCGTTTTCTTTTGTATCCCTGCGCATGGACACACTAATCCCACTTTGGGGGTTGTCAAGGAACTTGTTTCTCGTGGACATCAGGTATGGTATTATTCATATAACATTATGCGCGAAAAAATCGTGTCAGCAGGTGCAACATTTATATCCTGCGATGATTATGATATGGAACAAAACTTGAGTGCCAAGGATTCTACTCGTGTGGGAAAAGACTTGGCATTTTCTACAAAGATATTGGTAGATACCACACTGGCTCTTGATGACAAGGTTTGCAGGGATATGGCAGAGCTTAAACCCGATTGTATCGTGGCAGATTCTATGGCATTATGGGGAAAAGCCGTTGCACTAAAGCTTGGTATTCCTATTGTTTCATCAACAACAACATTTGCATTTAATCAGCATTCGGCAAAGATTATGAAACAAGGTCTTGGAGATTTGTTAAAGATGCTTTTCGCTATGCCAAAGACATCCAAACAAGTCAAAAGACTAAAGGATAAGGGGTATCCCGTAAATAGTATTCTTGATATTATCGGCAATGACGATAACACGCATACTGTTGTCTATACCTCTGCTGATTTTCAACCTTGTTCGGAGACTTTTTCGGAAAAGTACGCATTTGTCGGACCTTCGATTCGTCCTGCAACAGAGAACATAGAAAAAAAGCTGGATAAACTTATTTATATATCCATGGGAACTGTAAATAATGATATGATGTCTTTTTACAAAAGCTGTATATCAGCTTTAACAAATACAGATTATCAGGTAATAATGTCTGTTGGTAATTTGGTGTCTATCGGGGAGTTTGGAGAGCTGCCGGAAAACATATCTATTTATCCATATGTTGACCAAATTGCTGTTTTAGAAAAAGCAGATGTCTTTGTATCACACTGCGGAATGAATAGTGTTAGTGAAAGTTTATTTTTTGAAGTCCCACTCGTTATGCTACCACAAACATCAGAGCAAAAAGGCGTTGCCGAGAGAGTTAATCAGCTTGGTGCCGGTATAAAAATTAATAAATCAGACGGGACATCCGTTTTGAGTGCAACAAATAAAATACTTAGTGATAGCATGTATAAGCAAAATGCCAAAAAGATTTCAGTCGGGTTTAAAAACTCTTCCGGTGCAAAAGGTGCAGCAGACAAAATCATACAGGTTTGTGAAAGTAATTAGTCCGTTGAATTCCAATTTATCTTAACAGCGAACAAAATGCACCGCTCGTTTCACTATAAAACTATTCTTTTTACATAAAACCCTTTATTACCGAGGTTTTAGGCATAGAAAAAGAAGCGTAACTTTGTATCAAAATTACGCTTCTTCTTTGGTGACCCGTACGGGAATCGAACCCATGTTTCCGCCTTGAGAGGGCGGCGTCTTAGCCGCTTGACCAACAGGCCATGTTGTGTTTTCAGCGTAGTTATTGTATCACAAAAAAAGGTGTTTGTCAATAGCAAAATACAAAAAAACAATCCCGCACAAAGCCAAAAGCGGTTGACGTGGGTGGCTTTATGGGTTATAATGTTAACAACACATAATTGCTTTATATTGCGGAGAAAACATGACAGAAAAGCTTATTAAAAACAAAACCTACACTTTAAAAATAGATTCCCTTTGCGGCAACGGCAACGGTGTGGCACGCCACAACGGATTTGTTGTTTTTGTGCCCGGCACCGCCTGCGGCGATGAGATCGAGGCAAAAATAATCAAGGTAACAAAAAGCTATGCCGTGGGCAAATGCGAAAAAATAATAACCGCTTCTCCCGACCGCACAAGCAGCGGATGTACCGTATGTACAAGTTGCGGCGGATGCAGTTTTCAGCACATAAGCTATGCCGCCGAATGTGACATAAAAAGGGAAATGATAAATGACAGCTTCAGCCGCATAGGCGGTCTGGATCTGGGTGTCTGCGATTTTCTTGGCGCAAATACCGATGGCAGATACCGCAACAAAGCCATGTACCCCGTGGCATATAACCGCGACGGAAAGCTTATATCCGGCTTTTACGCACGCATGTCTCACCGCATTGTTGAGCACGATGACTGTCTTATCGGTCCGCAAATTTTTGCGCAGATAAAAAACAGCGTTCTTGAGATCCTTACGGAATGTGCCGTGCCTGCATACGATGAGCTGACAGGCAAAGGCGTTATCCGCTGCATTTACATGCGAAAAAACACCATGGACCGTGTGTTGCTCACCCTTATAGTAAACAGCGATTCTCTCGGCAGCGCAGCCGAGGCACGCATTTGCGAATACATTACGGAAAAGCACCCCTGCGTTACGGGAATTCTTTTAAATGTCAACCGCAAAAACGGAAACTCACTTCTTGGCGACACCTGGCGCACGCTATGGGGCGACGATGCTTTATACGACACCCTGTGCGGCAAAAAATTCCGCATTGCACCTGCGGCGTTTTATCAGGTAAACCATGATCAGACCGAGCGTCTTTACAACACGGCAAAGGAATATGCAGGCATCCGTGAAGGCGATGTGGTTTTTGACCTTTACTGCGGCACGGGCACCATCGGAATAATACTTGCTCAGCCGGGAGTAAAACTTGTGGGCGTGGAAATATCCCCCGATGCCGTGCGTGATGCGGCGCAGAATGCCGCCATAAACGGAGTGGATGCGGAGTTTATTTGCCTTGATGCCGATGAGGCACTGGATACGCCAAGACTGCGTGAAAAGCACCCGGATGTTATAGTAATAGATCC
>JAZSGA010000212.1:0-3274 GCA_045532495.1 Eubacteriales bacterium
TATACCTTTATTGCACCTAAAGAAGTGGATTGGAAAACGGCAGTATCATCCAAAGGAACAACTTTTAAGGATGAAACAGATTCGAGAATTGTTGCCATGGCAATTTTTATTTGAGATCTGCCGCCGATAACAACTGTATCGATGCCGCTGCATAACACATTTTCGATTTCGGGAGCCAACACAACACCGATAAAATAGCTGTATGTCTGCTCTTTTGTGCAACCGAAAAGATTTTTAAGAATACGGGTCTTAAATAATGCTTTATTTATCCCATGCGCTTTACAGATATCATAACCTTTTAATAGGTATTCGGTATCAACCGTGTTTACGGAAAGATCAACAGCATCCTTAAGTATCGTGTTTTGAGAAAGAGCCGCAATCATTTCGCCAGTAAGCATGGTGGAAAAATCACATATTCTGCCCTGCGAATCGGTTCTTATAATTTTCGAATGAGAACCGGGTAAAATATAAATACAGTCACCGTAACTTGTGTCGATAATGCCCATAAGTTCGGTTTCTTCACCGCGCATCATATCAGTTTCTTCAAACACTGCCCCGCCCGTTTTAACACCTCGGATAAAAACAAAGGGGATGTCCGAGATCTCAGGTATAAGCATTTCATGCATGGAATCATGAAGCTCAGCTATACCTGCAGGAACTGCAATATGCGGCAGATTGCACAAGCCGAATTCAGAGGTTATCATACCTGACGCGAGAATTCGGCAAACATCTTCAGATACAATGCATGCATTTTCGATAAGTTTGCGTACTGCATCATGCATTTGCTTTATAAACAACTCTTTATTATCGATATTTGATCTGGCACCTATGCTGAGTTTAACGGTATCGGTAATAACACCGTCTTTCACAAGACTAAGGCGTGTGTTGGTGGTGCCTCCATCAACTGTTATATAATACTTGGATTTTTTGCACATAATATCACCTGTTATATTTTGCAGTTAAATTAAAATTGTTTCTTAATAAAAATATGCTGTATATCGGAAGCAAATACAGAAAAAATGCCGCAAAAATCGACTGTGCAGGAGCACCTGATGATGTAAGAGGAACATTACCTGCAATCGACCACGGAATAAGCGGTGCCACAACAACTGCGCTGTTTTCAAGGAATATTGCCATTTTTGATCTGTCTTTTTCAATTGTTTCACATAATTGATGAGTTAGCATTATGGCGAGCGCCTGATTACATGCCACAACAGCAGCGATTACCGAGGTCAACAGCGTCACAGTATACGGACTAAACCTTTTTTTCGCAGTATCAATAAGCTTGCGTGCCGGATCAAGCAAGTGTGTTGCTTCAAAAATGCCTGAGTAGCTTGATGAAATACACACAATCGCAGCAACACGCAGCATGGACAAAATCCCCCCACCGTCGAGCATTGAAGCACAGGAAGGATCGCTGCTTTTAAACCCGGTTACTGTAAATTCCAATATATCAGAAACAGAAATATGTTGAACAAAAAAACAAATTATTGCTGAAAAAACAATACTAAACAACATATTCATTTTAACGTTTATCTTTACAGCGGCAAGCGCAAGTATCAACACAGCAGGCAAAACTGTAATTACATTTATCTGAAACTGACTTGTAAACAAATTGCGCACAGAGCCTATATCGGCATCGGAAAACTGGACGGCAAATCCGCACAGCGTGTAAATAATCAAAGATAATATAAAAGGAACCGCAGCTGTTTTAAGCATGTTTTTTATATTTGAATAGATATCCGTATTTGTAAGTTCGGAAACAAGAAGCGCACTTGTGGATACAGGCGAACATCTGTCGCCAAAAAATGAACCTGCAAGTACGGCTCCTCCGGCAAGTACCGGGTTAATGCCAAAAGTATTTGCCATAGTCATACATATTGAACCCATGGTAGCAGCCGTGCCAAATGCTGTTCCTGTAAGCAACGAAACAAGGCAGTTTAGTAAAAAAGCCAAAGGCAAAAACCACTTTGGAGTTATAATTACGGACGAAAAATACACAATGGCAGGTATAGTACCCGAAGCGCGCCACAAAGCGGTTATCATTCCGATAAGAATAAATGTTATAAGTATGTTCTTAACTTTTAGAATACCGATAGCGGACATTTTCAAAATTCTTTTTATACCGTGGCCGCTTTTATATGCGTAAAAAGAAAACAAAAAATATCCGACTATCAATGCATAAACTACAGAAATATCATTCAATACGCATACAAAAAGCACGCACACAAATAACAACAAAATCAACAGTTCCATTTTTAACATTTATACTCTAACAAATTTCTGATTAAAAAGCGATATTCCCGTATTAAACACACGGGAATTCGCACTGATTATTTTTTAATCCAGGTTATAAACTTATAGCTTTCAAGTATTTGAAAATACTTTACAAGCCTTTCGTAAAGCGGATTTGCCTTTTCGCCGAAATGCTGTTCCACAAGCTTTCCAAGTTCAAAAACAGTTGTATTTCCGTCTATAAGAGGCCACACAAAGCTGCCTGTTTCATCAAGATGTATATAGGAAATGCGAGGTTTTTTTAAAAGCTTCTGCGCCAGAAAATTAAAAACTCCTTTGTTTTCTATTTCAAGCGTTACCATTTTATTTTCGTCAACCGACCATCCGACAAATCCGTTACGCTTTGGTATTTTATCAAGATAATTTTCTTTATTTTTCATAATCAGCGGCGCCTTTTCCATACAGAGAATTTAAGCACGGAAAGAATGGTAACAGCAAACAATAAAAGACCGCCAATATTCATAACTACGGGAGAAATAGCAAGCTTAGAAGAAAGATCTATGGCATCACTCACACCAACAACAGCAAGAAGTGCAAGCAGGATACCAACAAGGCCTTCGCCCGCGATCATACCCGAGCAGTAAAGGATACCGTCGTTTACAATAGCGGTTTTTTCTTCATCCTTTTTGTTGAGCTTGTCAAGCGCAAGACGTATAAGACCACCGATCATAATGCATGCATTAAGCTGAACGGGCAAATATACGCCGATTGCAAAAGGAAGCACGGGAATACCTATAAGTTCAACAACAATGGCAATAAATACACCAACAAACACAAGATTCCAGGGAAGATTACCTTCCATAACACCTTCGATAATGAGCTTCATAAGGGTTGCCTGAGGAGCTCCGAGTTCGGTAGAACCGAATCCCCACGCCTTATCAAGAAGATTAAGAGTGAAAGCTATGGCAAGCGCAGATGCTATAACACCGACAATTTCACCTATCTGCTGTTTTTTGGGTGTGGAACCGAGAAGATAACC
>JAZSGA010000091.1:0-13884 GCA_045532495.1 Eubacteriales bacterium
ATGATAGCTGAGTATGAGGCTGCCGACCGCAGCGGTTTGCTTGAAGGTCCTCGCCAGTATGCTCTTTCCCAGGAGCACAAGCATCTTAAGGAAATGGCAAAAATTTCCCGTCTTGAAAATTTGCCGTTGTTTTGCCCCGTGGTTGCTCCGTTTTACAGCGGTATGGAAGTTACGGTTACCCTCGGAGCACAGCAGATAAGCGGCAAGGTTTCCGATATAAAAGAAGTATATAAAGAATTCTACGGTAAAAACAGCGGACTTGTTAAGTTTTCCGACAGTACGGATGCGGACGGATTCTTATCCGCATCGGCTTTTTCGGGCAAGGACGATATGCAGGTGGGTGTTTTTGGTAATGATGAGCGCATACTTCTTGTATCCCGATTTGACAATCTCGGAAAAGGCGCATCGGGATCTGCCATACAGAACATGAACATCCTTCTTGGTGTGGATGAAAAAACAGGACTTGTTACAACTGACGGAGGTTTAAACTAAATGAAATTTATATCCGGCGGTATATGTGCCGCAAAGGGCTTTAAGGCAAACGGTATTCATTGCGGAATTCGCAAAAACCGCACAAAAAGGGACCTTGCCCTTATTTTAAGTGAAACAAAAGCTGCAACTGCTGCTGTTTATACTACAAATCTTGTAAAGGGAGCTCCGCTTGCAGTTACTAAAAGCAACATTTCCGACGGTTATGCACGCGCTGTTATATGCAACAGCGGTAATGCCAACACCTGTAATGCCGACGGCATAGAAATAGCCACCGAAATGTGCAAAATCTGTGCAGATGAGCTTGGAATTTCCGCATCCGATGTGGTGGTGGCGTCCACGGGTGTTATAGGTCAGCCCCTTTCTGTAGAGCCCATAAGAAACGGCATGCATGAGCTGGCAGAAGGCCTTTCCGCCGACGGTTGCCATGCCGCCGCAGAAGCTATTATGACAACAGATACAGCCATGAAGGAAATAGCAGTTGAATTTACCCTTGGCGGCAAGGTGTGCCGCATGGGCTGTATTGCCAAGGGCAGCGGTATGATACATCCCAACATGGCAACCATGCTGGTGTTTATAACCACCGATGCCGCAGTATCTCCCGCAATGCTTCAGAAAGCTCTTTCGGCGGATGTGCAGAACACATTCAACATGACAAGCGTGGACGGTGATACATCCACCAACGACATGGTAACAATTCTTGCCAACGGTATGGCGGGCAACGCCACCGTAACATGCGAGGGCGAGGATTTTGATACATTCATGAAGGCGCTTAACACAGTAACTGTTCACATGTGCCGCCTTATTGCAGGCGACGGCGAAGGTGCCACAAAGCTGCTTGAATGTACAGCCACCGGTGCAGATACCCTTGAAGCTGCAAAAATTTCTGCCAAGAGCGTTATCTGCTCAAGCCTTTTAAAGGCGGCAATGTTTGGTGCAGATGCCAACTGGGGACGTGTGCTTTGTGCCATAGGCTACAGCGGCGCTGATGTGGATGTAAACAAGATTGATGTTTCGTTCCGCTCGGCAAAGGGCACTGTGGATGTTTGCAAAAACGGAGCAGGCATAGAATTTTCCGAAGAAAAAGCTAAGGAAATCCTCCTTGAAAAGGAAATAGAGATCCTTATAAACCTTGGCGACGGAAAATATTCCGCTTCCGCATGGGGTTGTGATCTTACATACGATTACGTTAAGATCAACGGCGATTACAGAACCTGATAATTTATAAATCAATTACGGAGTAATTTACAATGTATACAGAATTTTCCAATTCCGAGCGTGCCGAAGTTCTTGTTCAGGCATTGCCTTACATAAAAAAATACAACGGCAAGGTCGTGGTTATAAAATACGGCGGTAATGCCATGATAAACGAAGTTCTTAAGGAACAGGTAATGGAGGATATTGTCCTTTTGTGGCTTATCGGTGTAAAGGTTGTGCTGGTCCACGGAGGCGGCCCCGAAATAAGCGAAACCATGGACAAGCTGGGCAAAAAGCCCGAATTTGTCGGAGGCTTGCGTGTTACCGATAAAGAAACCGTTGATATTGTTCAGATGGTGCTTGCAGGTAAGGTAAACAAAACCCTTGTAAACCTTTTGCAGATGAAGAGCGGTAAAGCCATGGGTATTTCCGGCATGGACGGAAGACTCATCGAGGCAAAGGTAAAGGACGAAAAGCTTGGCTATGTGGGCGAGATAACAAAAATAAACATCGATCCCATAACCGACCTGCTTGAAAAAGGCTATATACCCGTTGTTTCCACAGTCGGCTGTGACAAAGACGGAAACATATATAACATAAACGGAGATACCGCCGCCGCACGTATTGCAGGTGCTCTTGAGGCAGAAAACCTTATAATGATGACAGACGTGGCAGGAATTCTGCGTGATAAGGACGATCCTTCAAGCCTTATACCCCATGTAACCGTATCCGAGGCAAAGGCGCTTTATGACGAGGGCGTGGTTTCCGGCGGCATGATTCCCAAGGTGAATTGCTGCATAGATGCCATAGACCACGGTGTTGAAAAGGTAATAATAATGGACGGAACAGTTCCTCATTCCATACTCATGGAAATCCTCACCGATGAGGGCGCAGGAACAATGGTTATGGGGGATAAATAATGAGCACTGTCATTGAAAGAGATAAACAGTACGTTGCAGGAACCTATGCACGTTTTCCCGTGGAAATAGTAAAGGGAAAAGGTTCCGAGGTTTTTGATGCCGACGGCAAACGCTATATAGATATGGGCTCGGGCATAGGCGTAACAAGCTTTGGTTTGTGTGACGATGAATGGATAAATGCAGTAAGCGCACAGCTCTGCGAAGTCCAGCATATGTCCAACCTTTATTACACATCTCCCTGCGGTGAGCTTGCACAGCTTCTGTGCGAAAAAACCGGCATGAAAAAGGTCTTCTTTTCCAACTCCGGCGCCGAAGCAAACGAGTGCGCCATAAAGGTGGCAAGAAAATATGCCGCAGATAAAAAAGGTGCGGAGTATTTTACAATAATCACTCTTAAAAACAGCTTCCACGGCAGAACATTAACAACCCTTGCGGCAACCGGTCAGGAGCATTATCACGAGCTGTTTCAACCTTTGACTCCCGGCTTTGTGCACGTTTCCGCCAATGACATCCACGAACTTGAGCAGGCTGTGGCTCAGTACAAAGTTGCGGGAATAATAATTGAATGTGTTCAGGGTGAAGGCGGTGTTATACCGCTGGAGGCGGAATATATAAAAGCTGTTGAACAAATAGCTGCCAAAAACGATATAATTCTTATAACAGATGAGGTGCAGACAGGCAACGGCCGCAGCGGCATGCTGTATGCATACATGAACTTCGGCATAAAGCCCGATGTGGTAACAACCGCCAAAGGTCTTGGCGGAGGACTTCCCATCGGCGCCGCCATTCTTTCCGAAAAGGTTCAGAATGTTTTGGGATTCGGAGATCACGGCTCCACCTACGGCGGAAACCCCGTTTGTTGTGCAGGAGCGGTGAGCGTTATAAAACGCATGGACAAAGCTTTCCTTGATGACGTAAAGAAAAAATCACAGTATGTATTTTCCTCTCTTTCGGGTGCGGATGGTATAGAAAGTGTTTGCGGCCTTGGTCTTATGATAGGTATAAAGCCCACAAAGATATCCGCATCGGATGCTGTTCGCAAGTGCATCGAAAGGGGAGTGCTTTGCCTTACGGCAAAGGATAAGATCCGCCTTTTGCCTGCGCTTAATATATCCGATAAGCTTCTTGCCGAGGCTGTGGATGTTGTAAAAGCAGTATGCGCCGGTAACTGAATATTGAATTTTTGCAAGGACATCGAAAAAGGTGTCCTTGCTTGGTGTTTTATAAACAGTTTTTTGACAAATAAAATTGCAAAAAACACATATAAATATCGAAAAAAGTATTGACTTTATCGCTATAATGTGTTACTATGGTAAAGTGCTAAAGTGAAAGGGCTTTTTATACCCCAAAAAGCCTCGGTTTTGTCTTTTAATATTGCCCGAAAGGATATATTCATAATGGAAAACTTTCATAACGAAATTACCGATCAGCTTTTCCGTGCCATACTTCTTTTAAAGGATACCGATGAGTGCGGAAGGTTTTTTGAAGATATTTTCACCGTCCGTGAACTTCTGGATATTTCTCAAAGGCTTCAGGTTGCCCAATTGCTCAAAGAGGGCAAAAGCTATCAGATAATATCAAAGGAGACAGGCGCAAGTACCGCCACCATCAGCCGAGTTAACCGCTGCCTTAATTACGGAAGCGGCGGCTACGGAATTATTCTTGACAGAATGGAAAAGTCGCAGAATTGACTTTTGCTTCCATCTATACCCATCGAAAGGATGAATTTTCACATGGATTTTTGCGAATCTGTTTTAAAATATGAAGAAAAGGCAGTTTTTGAACTGCGATCGCTTTATGGGCGTTACGGCTATCTGCCCTACAAAATGAGCAAATTTGAAGAATACGATCTTTATGTGCGCAACAAGGATTTTTTAATATCCGATCACATAATAACCTTTACAGATACCGATGGCAAGCTTATGGCGCTTAAGCCCGACGTTACCCTTTCCATAATCAAAAACGGCAAGGATTCCGACGGTGTTCAAAAAGTGTGCTACAACGAAAATGTTTACCGTGTCACAAAAGGCTCGCAGGGCTTTAAAGAGCTTATGCAGGTAGGGCTTGAATGTATTGGTGATATAGACAGCTACGCCATTTATGAAGTGCTTATGCTGGCGTGCGAAAGCCTTAAGCGCATATCGGATGAATGTGTTCTTGATGTTTCTCATTTGGGAATCCTTGCGGATGTTATTGATTCCACGGGTGTTTCCGAAAATGCCAAGCGTGTTCTTATCAAAAAAATCGGTGAAAAAAACATCCATGAAATAGACGCCGTATGTGCCGCAGAAGGCTGCGATGCTTCAAAGATCAAACAGCTTATTTCCACCTACGGAAAGCCTCAGGATGTTATACCCATGCTTTATGACCTTGTGTCAGATAGCACAAAGGCTTCGTTAAAGGAATTTGAAAACATACTGTCGCTGATTTGCAAAAACGGCTACGCTGACCGTGTACGTATAGACTTTTCCGTTGTAAATGATATGAGCTATTACAACGGTGTGGTTTTTAAAGGTTTTGTAAGGGGCATTGCATCGGGCGTGCTTTCGGGCGGTCAGTACGATAAGCTTATGCGTAAAATGGGCCGCAGTGCATGTGCCGTTGGCTTTGCCGTATATATGGATATGCTTGAGCGGCTTAATGATACAACCGACGAATACGATGTGGACGCATTGCTGATATATGACGAAAACTGCGATATAACAACAATTTCCGAAGCGGTAAAGCTGTTTTCGGCAGGCGGAAAAAGTGTTATGGTGCAAAAAGGCATACCCTCTAAAATCAAATACAAACAGCTTTTGAAAATTAACGAAAGGGGAGTGGAGATACTTGAAAACAACGAATAATTCCGATAAAATGTTAAACATCGCTCTCCCCAAAGGCAGACTCGGCGAAAAAGTACTTGCCATGTTTGAAAAAGCAGGCTTTGAATGTCCGTCCATACACGAACCCGGCCGCAAGCTTATTTTTGAAAACCCCGAAAAAAACGTGCGTTATTTTTGGGTAAAGCCTTCGGACGTATCAATTTATGTTGAACGCGGTGCCGCGGATATAGGCGTGGCAGGCAAGGATATTCTGCTTGAATACGAGCCTGAAGTTTACGAGCTTCTCGATCTTAAAACAGGTATATGCCGTATGGCGGTTGCTGCAAAAAAAGGTTTCCGTGACGATGCGGCACGCACTCTTCGGGTTGCCACCAAGTTTACCAACATAACCAAAAACTACTATGCTTCCATGGGCAGGGATATTGATATAATCCACCTTAACGGCTCCATAGAAATTGCACCGATTTTAGGACTTTCCGATGTTATAGTAGATATAGTTGAAACAGGAACAACACTTAAAGAAAATAATCTTGAAGTTGCCGAAACCGTGGTGCCCATAAGCGCAAGGCTTATTGCCAACAAGGCGTCTTTCAAATTCAAAAATCAGATGATCGAAGCTGTAACCGCAGGCATTGCGTGTCAGGTTGCACAGGCGGAGGAAAACAAATGATAAAAATATTAAAATACGGCGAAGTTGAAAACAGTAAGATCTTCGCCCGTGGCAACGAGGGGATAGATGTTTCCGCAACCGTTGCCGAAATTATTGCCGATGTTCGTCTTAACGGCGATGCTGCACTTTACAAATACTGCGAAAAGTTTGATAAAGCAAAGCTTAATTCCCTTGAGGTTTCTGCGCAGGAAATATCCGAAGCACTTGAGCTTGTGGATGCCGAATTTTTACAGGTGCTGGAAAAAGCTGCTGCAAATATACGCAAGTTCCACGAAAAGCAGGTACGCAACAGCTTTATTATAAACGATGAACCCGGCATTGTTGTGGGTCAGAAGGTTATCCCCGTGGACAGTGCAGGTCTTTATGTGCCCGGCGGCACGGCGGCATACCCTTCCACAGTGCTTATGGATTCAATACCTGCAAAAATTGCAGGTTGCCGCAGGGTTGTAATTGTAACTCCTCCCGGCAGCGACGGCAAAGTTAATCCCGTTATACTTGCCGCAGCCCACATCGCAGGAGTGGATAAGGTTTACAAGGTGGGCGGTGCTCAGGCGATTGCCGCACTGGCTTACGGTACCGAAACAATCGCCCGTGTGGATAAAATAGTAGGCCCCGGCAATGCGTATGTTGCCGAAGCTAAAAAGCAGGTTTACGGTCAGGTATCCATAGATATGATCGCAGGCCCCAGCGAGATCCTTATTGTTGCTGACGGAAAAAGCAATCCCCGTCATGTGGCGGCAGATCTTCTTTCCCAGGCAGAGCATGATAAAATGGCAAGTGCTGTGCTTGTTACCGATTCGGAACAGCTTGCGGCTTCTGTAAGCGATGAGCTTGAAAAGCAGATACCCCGGCTTTTGCGTGCGGAAATAGCACGGGCATCCATCGATAACAACGGAAAAATAATTGTTGCGAATACCCTTTCCGCTGCCATAGAAATTGCCAACGAAATAGCACCCGAGCATCTTGAACTGTGCGTGGATAATCCCTTTGATTACCTTGATTCCATACGCCACGCAGGTTCTGTATTTATGGGCAGAAACTGCCCCGAAGCCTTGGGCGATTACATGGCAGGCCCCAACCACACATTGCCTACCAGCGGAACAGCAAAGTTTTCCAGCCCGCTTTCCGTTGATGATTTTGTCAAAAAAACCCAGTATACCTACTACACCCGTGAGGCACTCGGTAAAATTGCCCGAGACGTGGAATATTTTGCCAATAAGGAAGGCCTTACGGCTCACGCAAAAAGTGCAGTAATAAGAATCGAAGAGGAATAATATATGAGCCGCTTTTTCAGTGAAAAATATAAAAACCTTGTGCCTTACACCCCCGGTGAGCAGCCCAAGGATACACAGTATATAAAGCTTAATACCAACGAATCACCCTTTGCCCCTTCGGATAAAGCCATAAAATACGCATCCGAAGCGGCACATAACCAGGAACTGTATTCCGATCCCACATGCTCCGCCTTGTGCCGTGAGCTTGCCGATACTTTGGGAGTTGAGCCCGATGAGGTTTTGCCCACAAACGGATCGGATGAAATACTCAACTTTGCTTTTATGGCATTTTGCGATAAAGATCACCCTGCCGCTTTTGCGGATATAACCTACGGATTTTACAAGGTTTTTGCGGATGTTAACGGAGTGCCTTATACCGAAATACCGCTTAAGGATGATTTTTCCATAAATGTGGACGATTACTGCGGCATCGGCAAAAACATTTTTATTGCAAATCCCAACGCCCCCACGGGTATTATACTTCCCGTTGCCGAGATAGAAAAAATAATTGTATCAAACCCCGATAATATAGTTGTGGTGGATGAGGCATATGTGGATTTTGGCGGAGAAAGCTGTGTTCCGCTTATCCATAAGTACAATAATCTTATTGTTACACAGACATTTTCCAAATCCCGTTCCATGGCAGGAGCACGTTTGGGATTCGGCGTGGCTTGCAGGGAGCTTATAAATGATCTTAACACCATCAAATATTCCACAAACCCATACAATGTAAACCGCATGACAATGGCGGCAGGTATCGGAGTTTTAAAGGATGCGGAATATACCGCAAAAAACTGCAAAGCCATTGCCGAAAACCGCGCATTTGTTACAGAGCAGCTTAAAAAGCTTGGTTTTGAGCTTACAGATTCCATGACAAACTTTGTATTTGCCAAGCATCCCGAAATTCCCGGCAGAGTTATGTACGAAAAACTTAGAGAACACGGTATACTTGTGCGTCATTTCGAAAAAGAACGCATATGTGATTACAACCGCATCACCGTGGGTACACGTCAGCAGATGCAGGCGCTTATAGAAGCTACAAAATCCATACTGGAGGAACAAAAATGAGAACAGCCGAAATTATCCGCAAAACAGCGGAAACGGATATATCATTAAAAATAAACCTGGACGGTACAGGGTTATCAAATATAAAAACCGGATGCGGTTTTCTTGACCACATGCTTACACTTTTTGCAAAGCACGCAAGATTTGATCTTGATGTTGAATGTAACGGTGATGTTTATGTGGATTATCACCACACCACCGAGGATATAGGCATAGCTTTGGGATGTGCCATTGACAAGGCCCTTGGAGATAAAAAGGGCATTGTGCGTTACGGAAGCATGCTTTTGCCCATGGATGAATCTCTTATAATGTGTGCTGTTGATATTTCGGGAAGGTCATTCCTTGCTTACGGTCTTGATATTCCCACAGAAAAAGTCGGCGATTTTGATGCCGAGCTTACCGAGGAGTTTTTCCGCGCATTTGCATCAAATGCACGAATGAATTTGCACTTAAAACAGCTTGACGGCACAAATTCCCACCACATAATCGAAGGCGCCTTTAAGGCGGTGGCAAGGTCAATGAAAGCAGCGGTTGCAATAGATGCGGCGTTTGCCGATGAAATACCTTCCACAAAAGGAGTTTTATAATGGTAGCAATTGTGGATTACGGTGTGGGAAATCTGTTTTCCCTCAAAAGCTCCTTTGCCGCCATCGGCTGCGAGGCTGTGGTTACGGGTGATGCATCGCAGATAGAAAATGCCGAAAGAATAATCCTCCCCGGCGTGGGTGCTTTCGGAGATGCGGCAGAAAAGCTCAGAAAAACAGGCCTTGATGCCGTTGTAAAACAGCAGGCGGCGTGCGGCAAGCCCATTTTGGGCATATGCCTTGGTATGCAGCTGTTGCTTGAAAAAAGCTATGAGTACGGCGAGCATGAAGGTTTGGGACTTATAAAAGGTGAAATCCGTCCCATTTCCGATGTTATTCCTGCCGATTACAAAATTCCCCATATCGGATGGAATTCGTTGAAGTTGCACGGCGAAAAATCTCCCATTTTCAAATATGTGAATGACGGCGATTTTGTATATTTCGTTCACTCCTTTTACGGCGCCAATTGCGAGCAAAGCGTAATTGCCACTGCGGAATATGGTGCACAGCTTACCGCCGCAGTTGCAAGCAAAAACGTTTTCGGTTGTCAGTTCCATCCCGAAAAAAGCGGAAAGGTAGGATTATCCATACTCCGTGCTTTCTGCGAAGCGGAGGTGTAAATAATGTATATTTTTCCTGCCATAGATTTGTTCGACGGAAAAGCCGTGCGCCTTTTTAAGGGCGAATATAATCAGATGACTGTGTACAGCGAGCATCCCGAAGAAATAGCCCTTGATTTCAAGGCAAACGGTGCGCAGCATATACATCTTGTGGATCTTGAAGGCGCAAAGGACGGTACCACACCCAACCTTTCGGTTATAAAGACTATCCGTGATACCGTGGATCTTTTTATAGAAGTCGGCGGCGGAATACGCACCTTGGAAACCGTTGAAAAATACATAAGCATTGGTGTTGACCGTGTTATTCTTGGCACCGCCGCAGTAACCGATGAGGATTTTTTGCGCAAGGCGGTAGGCATTTACGGCGAAAAGATTGCCGTGGGTGTGGATATAAAAGACGGCTTTGTGGCAATAAAGGGATGGACCGAAAAAACACAGTACAGCTGTTTTGATTTCTGCAAAAAAATGCAGGATATCGGTGTTTCCACCCTTATATGCACGGATATTTCCAAAGACGGTGCCATGATGGGTACTAACCACGAGCTTTACAAACAGCTTTCACAGCAGTTCAGTATGAATATTACAGCATCCGGCGGAGTATCCTCCCTTGATGATGTTAAAAAGCTTAATGCCCTGGGTATATACGGTGCCATTATAGGCAAAGCGTATTATACGGGAGCAATTTCCATTAAAGAAGCTGTTGAGGTGACAAAACAACAATGATAACTAAAAGAATAATCCCTTGCCTTGACGTTAAAAACGGCAGAGTGGTAAAGGGCGTTAATTTTGCAGGCCTTTCGGATGTTTCATCTCCGGTGGAGCTGGCAAAATATTACAGCGATAACGGAGCGGATGAGCTGGTGTTTTACGATATAACGGCATCCGCCGAAGGTCGTGCACTTTTTACCGATATACTGTGTGAGGTGGCACGTACCATATTTATTCCGCTTACCGTTGGCGGTGGTATTAACACCGTTGAAGATTTTGACCGTGTTTTGAAATGCGGTGCTGATAAAGTCAGCGTGAATTCGGGGGCAATAAGGAATCCCGATCTCATATACAAGGCGGCAAAGCTTTACGGCGACCAATGCGTTGTTATATCCGCCGATGTTAAGCGTGTGGACGGAGTGTTCCGAGTTTTTGCAAAAGGCGGCAGAGAAAACACCGGCATGGAAGCGGTGGAATGGATACGTCGCTGTGTGGGAAACGGTGCAGGCGAAGTTGTGCTCAATTCCATCGATACCGACGGTGTTAAGGGTGGATTTGATATAGAAATGCTGGATGCCGTTTGCAATGCCGTAAATGTGCCTGTAATTGCATCGGGCGGTGCAGGCTGCATAAACGATTTTGTAACACTTTTCAAAACATTGCCAAAAGTAGATGCAGGCCTTGCGGCTTCCATATTCCATTTTGGCGAAGTTGCCATATCCGACCTCAAAAACACATTGGCAAAAAACAACATTCCCGTCAGAATATAAAAAGGAGCATAAAAATGTTGAATATAGATCAGCTTAAATTTGACGAAAAAGGACTTATCCCTGCAATAGTTGTGGATGCGATTACAAAAAAAGTGCTTACTCTGGCATATATGAACCGCGAAAGCCTTGAAATATCCATGGAAAAAGGACTTACCTGCTTTTACAGCCGTTCAAGACAAAAGCTGTGGCTTAAGGGCGAAACATCCGGCAACTATCAGCACATTGTTTCCATAACTGCGGATTGCGATAACGATGCACTTACCGTTGTGGTGGAAAAAGATGGTCCTGCCTGCCACACAGGCACCGATTCCTGCTTTACAAAGCCGGTATGGCAAAGTGAAGAAAAAAGCGAGTTTTCCCTTGAAGGCCTTATGAAGCTTATTGAAGGCAGAAAGACCGACAAAAAAGAAGGCTCCTACACCACATACCTTTTTGAAAAGGGTATAGATAAAATACTCAAAAAGGTCGGCGAAGAATGTACCGAGGTTATAATCGCCGGCAAGGCAGACGATAAAAAAGAAACAATTTACGAAATAGCCGATCTTGCTTACCACGTTATGGTAATGATGACCGAAATGGGAATTTCCCTTGAGGAGATCCATAAAGAACTTGCATCACGCCATGTTATCGATCACAAGGTAAAGCAGGAAAAAATGACAAAATAAAATTTTCGGAGTAAGGTAAATGAAACTTACAGAAAAACTCAACGATAAAAAGCTGTCCATATCGTACGAGGTGTTTCCGCCAAAAACCGACACGGCTTTTGAAAGCGTAAAGCAGGCAACCGAGGAAATTGCAAAACTCAGACCTTCTTTCATGAGCGTAACTTATGGTGCAGGCGGCGGCACAAGCAAATATACACTTGATATTGCAAAGAATATTAAAATGCAATACGGCGTATCCACCATTGCACATCTAACATGCGTTTCGTCCACTCGCGAAACGGTAAAGCAACGCATTGAGGATATGAAAAACGCAGGTATAGAAAATGTTCTTGCTTTGCGTGGCGATATCCCTGCCGATATGGCTGATTGCGATAAAAGCAAGTGGCAATATCATCATGCGGTGGATCTTATCCGCGAGCTTAAGGAAAGCGGTGCTGATTTTTGTATCGGCGGTGCCTGCTATCCCGAAATCCATCCCGAAAGCCTTAACCGCAAGGAGGATATAAAACACCTTAAAGAAAAGGTGGACGCTGGCTGTGAGTTTCTTACAACTCAGATGTTTTTTGATAATAATCTGCTGTATAATTTCCTTTATCAGATCCGTGAGGCAGGCATAACCGTACCGGTTATAGCAGGTATTATGCCCATAACAAATGCCAACCAGGTGGAACGTGCCATAAAGCTTTCGGGCTCATTTATGCCGCAAAGGTTTAAAACCATTGTGGATAAATTCGCAGATCATCCCGAAGCCATGAAGCAAGCAGGCATTGCCTATGCCACCGATCAGATAATAGACCTTTTTGCCAACAACGTAACCAACGTGCACGTTTATTCCATGAACAAGCCGGAGGTTGCCTCGGCAATCAATTATAACCTTTCAGAAATCCTTGGTAAAGAATGATGGTTTTTGTAAAGGAATTCAAACTGCCACCGCCGGATAAAAACGAGATCCGGCGGTATATTGGCGGTTACGGTGATGCTGTAGAAAAAATAATGCAAGAATGTCTTGCAGAGTATGAAGCGGTAGCGCAGGAATACTGCAAAGTGTGCTTTTGTACTTTGCCCGTATGCATAAATGAAAGTTGCATTGATTTTTCACTTTTTGCTGTAAAAAGCACAGACCTTGCAAAAAATCTTTGCGGTTGCAGCCGTGCTGTGGTTTTTGCCGCAACGGTGGGGATGGGAATAGACAGGCTTATAACTAAATACTCATCTGTTGCTCCGTCAAAGGCACTGGTGTTTCAGGGCATTGGTGCAGAGCGCACAGAAGCGCTGTGCAACGCCTTTTGCTTGTCACAAGCCGATGACGGAATAATTCTTCATTCAAGGTTCAGCCCCGGATACGGTGACCTTCCGCTGGAATTGCAGAGCGAAATATTCAGAGTGCTTGATTGCGGCAGAAAAATAGGGCTTTACCTTAACGGCAGCCTTGTTATGTCGCCGTCAAAATCGGTGACGGCAATAATGGGAATCGAGGAAAAGCATAATAGGAGAAACTCATGAAATTACTTGATTATATTAAAAATAATATCGTATATCTCGATGGAGGCATGGGTACTCTTTTGCAGTCAAAGGGGCTTTTGCCCGGTGAGTATCCCGAAAGGTGGAATATATCTTGCCCCGATGATATAATTTCCATCCATAAAGCCTACCTTGATGCAGGTGCAAATATTGTATGCTCCAATACATTCGGTGCAAATCTGCTTAAGTTTGAAAGTGAAGAGCTTGAAAGCATAATTTGCGCCGCCATAAATAATGCGCGCAAGGCAATACAGCTGTCACAGAGTCAGCGCGAAAAATATGTGGCGCTTGATATAGGCCCGTCGGGAAAGCTTTTAAAGCCCTACGGCGATATGGAATTTGAGGATGCGGTACAGCTTTTTGCCGCAACGGTAAAGCTTGGTGTAAAATACGGTGCCGATCTTGTTTTTATCGAAACTTTTTCCGACAGCCACGAAACCAAGGCGGCGTTGCTTGCCGCAAAGGAAAACTGTAATCTTCCCGTGTTTGTTTCCAACGCATACGGCGAGGACGGCAAGCTTATGACAGGAGCATCGCCCGAGGTTATGTGTGCCATGCTTGAGGGTATGGGTGCGG
>JAZSGA010000150.1:0-13259 GCA_045532495.1 Eubacteriales bacterium
CAGACCTTTTTTGATGGAGCTTATCGGCTGCATGTGCAAGCGTAAATTCACCACCGATCCCGATCTTATCCGTTCGGTGGACAATGTGCTTAACAAGAAAAAGAGCATAATGTGCATGTATCCCGAAGCACGTTACTCCCCTGTCGGCACCACCGCGGTTCTTCCGGATTCGCTGGGTATGCTTGTTAAAAAAATGAAAGCTCCCGTTGTTGTGATGCTGCACCACGGCAACCATCTTTACACTCCTTTCTGGAATTTCCGCAACCCACGAAAAAATGTGCCTCTGCACACAACCATGAAGTGTATTCTTAAACCTGAAGATATCGAAAAGCTTAGTATGTATGAAATTCAGGATATTATAACCGCCGAAATGCAGTACAACGAATACACGTGGCAAAAGCAAAACGGTATAGAAATTACCGACGAACACCGTGCTGAAGGTCTTCACAAAATTCTGTACCAATGCCCCGAATGTCTGACCGAGCAAAAAATGGCATCAGAAGGTACACATATTTTCTGCAAAGAATGTGGAAAAAAATGGCATCTTAAAACCAACGGTGAGCTTGAAGCCACCGATGGCAAAACAAAATTTACGCACATTCCCGACTGGTTTGAATGGGAGCGCAGTAATGTGCGTGCAGAAGTGGAATCCGGCAACTACAGCTTTTGCGATGATGTGGAGATATATTCACTGCCATCCTGCATGAGATTTCGTAAGATAGGCAAAGGAAAGCTTTATCACTCTTACGACGGTTTTACGGTTGAAGGCGAGTATAACGGAAAAAAATATCGCATCAACCGCCCTGTGTCGGGCATGTACAGCGCCCATGTGGAATACGATTACTGTTATATCCGCCCCGATGATTGCATAGATATTTCTACCCACAACGATTCGCTTTACTGCTACCCCACGCAAAATGACGTTATTACAAAGCTCTGTTTTGCCACCGAGGAGCTTTACCGCAAGGCAAACGGCGAAAGAGCACGCAAACGCCGTGAAGCTGCTGCGAAAAGAGCAGCAGAAACAGCATCCACAACAATTCAATAATAAAAGAATTCGGAGGTGTTTTTATGTTTAAAAAGCAAACACTGCTAAAATCACGCATTTTGGCAATCATCCTTGCAATATGCATTGTTATCCCAAACGGAGTGTTTCTGAACTTTACCGTAAATGCCGATGACCAAACACACATTTTATATGTAAGTCCTGATGGCAACGATTCTGCCACAGGAAGCAGCGACCGGCCTTTGGCAACATTGAAAAAAGCCTACGAAACCCTGGGCAACAACGGAGGCACCATTGTTATTACCGGAGATATAGGCGAATCCGGAAAAGACTTTTGGGGACAGGTGTGCAAAGACATTGATCCGCACTCCGAACTTATAACAATAACAGGAAAAGATCCCGTAAGCGGAACAGTTTATCCCGATGCGCGGCTCCGCTATGATACCCCCGTGCTTAAAGGGCCCACAAAAGTTGAATATCTTATCCTTTCACCCACCCGCAATTATGATTTTATTGATACCGCAGGCAAAAAATTCATCATGGGCAAAGGGTTATCAAAAGAAAATTATGATATCTACGTTCACGATGGCATTTCCGTTGAACAGGGCGTAAACACGGTTGAATCCACCGAAACTGTTATGGAAAGCGGAGAAGTGGCAAACTATTTTATTGGCGGCGGTTACCCTGCTTCCACCGATCACCGTGTAAAAGGTGATTGCCGCTTTACAATAACAAACGGCAGGATCAATGCTCTTTTTATCGGCTATGATTCCTACAGCGCTACGCATGTGGATTCATATATAGACGGCAACGTTTACATTACAATTACCGGCGGAAGCATCGGTGCACTGCAACCCAAAAAGCTTTGCGATAACAAGGTGGGCGGTTTTATCTCGATAATTGCCGCAAACAAAACCCTTGCGCCGTCATACGACAGCATTTCGGCAGCAAAAGGAATTTACTGCGTGATAACAGAAAGAACGGATCTTGTTACCGCAACCGATAAAGCGGGAGAATACATTATCAAATCCATTCCCGGCACAGCGTGTTATGTTGACGGAAAAAAAGCAACCGATTCCAAGATTACCGTTAAATCCGGCACCCACACCATTGTTTTCAAGCGCGAAAAAGGACCGGATTACATGGGCGCATATGTAAACGGTTTTGAAGACGGTACATTCCGTCCGTCTGCTCAGCTTACACGAGTTCAGGCAATACAGCTTGCAGTTGCTGCAACCGGCGATTCTTTTGTGCCATCCGCAACATTTTCAACAAAATTCACCGATATTAAAAAAAGCGACTGGTATTACAATCCCGTAGCTTACATGGAAGAAAACGGTTATCTGCCCGAAGAATGGACGAAAAGCGGCACGATATTACCCAACACGCCCATAAAACGCGGCGAATTTGTTTACATAATCAGTAAAACCCTTATGAAGTTTGAAGGATCGGTAAAGCTTGAGCTATTAAGTGATCTTTCCGAAACCGATACGTTATATTATGCCGAAATAATGCAGGCAATAGCATCGGGTTGTATAAAAGGTTATGAGGACGGCACATTCCGCCCCGAAAATCCGCTTACCCGTGCGGAAGCTGTAACTGTTATAAACAGATATCTTTCAAGAACTGCAATTAAAAACACAGACAGTATGTTCAGCGATCTTGACGGCCACTGGGCAAAGGATCAGGTTTTGTGCGCATCCACAGATTTTTCGCAAGGTATGTGGGAGCATGAAAAAAAGGAAACAGGTATGGCATACCGTTTCCCTACGGACGGAAAAAGCGCTGCCGATTATATACCTGCTCTGTACGAACAGTCCAAAACCCTTTCTGCCTATGCCATCCGTGACGGTGTTGATGCCATTGCGGAACAGATGAAAAAAGATATTTTGGACACAAAAAACACGCTTGACATTTACAGCGACAAAAAAATAAACAACATCTACTACATTTCCGAGAAAAACGGAAATGATGCCAACGACGGAAAATCCCCCGAGGCTCCAAAAAAGACCATAGCAGGTCTTACAGCCATATCTTCTTTGAAGCAAAATGACTTTGTGCTGTTTGAGCGAGGCGGCGTTTACCGAGGAAGCATAAATGTAAGCGCAGGTGTAACATACGGCTCCTACGGTGAAGGACCAAAACCCATTATTATGCAGTCAAAGAAAAACTATGCCGATCCCGCGTTGTGGCAGGAAACCGAATGGGAAAACGTATGGGTTTGTACCGACAAAATAATCAACGCAGGAGTACTTGCCTTTGACCACGATATTCAGGATTATTCCGAAAAATCGTATGATGAGCTTTACGGCGTTATAATGAACAAAAACCTTTTTGGTTTTGACGGCGCACATGAGCTTTGCGGTGATCTCCAGTTCTATTGCGAGCTGTACGGAGGCACAAGAAACGCAGGCGAGCTTTATGTTTACAGCACCAAAGGCAACCCGGGTGAGCGCTTCAATTCTATAGAAATTGGCGAAAACATCGATGTTTTCGAGGGATCCGCTGCCAATGTTACCCTGGATAACCTTTCTGTAAAATTCACGGGGGCTCACGGTATGGGCGCAGGAACTTGCAGCGGCAGAACAGTTACAAACTGCGTATGGTCCTGGCTTGGTGGCTCCATACTTTCACTTAGCTTTTCCAACGGAAAACCCGTAAATTACGGTAATGCTGTTGAAATTTACGGCGGATGTCAGGATTACACAGTTATTAATAACTGGATGTATCAGATCTACGATACAGCTGTAACCCATCAGCGCAACACATCGTTGGGAGATTGCCTGCAGCAGAATATCCACTATTCAAAAAACCTTATGGAATACGTGTTCTGGGGAATAGAATCCTACAACGCACCGCCCACAGCAGGGCAACTTGGCGGCAATGCGGATACCTACACCAGAATAACCAGCGATTTTCTTGCCGATTACAACCTTATGCGGCTTGGCGGTTTTGGCTGGGGTTCGATAACCCGTCACAGAGGATCGCAGCTTATGTGCTGCCACTACATATCCGAAAACTACAATTGCCGTGCCGAATACAACATCATGGACCGTGCGTTCGGAAACCTTATTTGCCAGCCTGAAAACTATTACGAAGAGGATGACAAAAACATTTATATCCAGTTTGCAGGTCAGCCCATCGGTAATCTCAAAAGCTCCGAAACCACAATATGCGATTACAACTTTGCAAAAAATATTGCAGATAAGCTTGGCGATAAAAACGCTGTAACGGTTATTATCGATACAGAGGTAGAACCCATAGTGCTTGATTACCCCGAAGGACTTGTATTCCCCGGAGATATATAACCAAACCCAAAACCTGCCCACAAAAAAGTGGGCAGGTTTTATACAATTATTTTTTTAATTCAAGAATTTTTTGGTTATTTTTCCCTTGACAAACAACGTCATGTGTGATATACTTTATTAGATAAAACGTAATGTCCAAAACCGTGTTGTCGGCAAGGTATAAATACTGGCAAAAAAACAGTTACTTTTCTGTTTTTTTAAGTGCGTCTTGCCTCACGGCAAGGCTTTTTTTCTGTAAACCCAAGCTTGATAATTAAGGAGAACTCAAAATGGCAAAAACTTGTGATTTGTTCGAAAAAATTCAAAACGCTGATACTTCTGTCATTTCGAATTCTTCTTTTGCTGATTTGTTTTTGTCTATTCCCGACAGTATCGATATTTCTGTTTTCGATTCCAGGGAGTACGTTTTTTTGCCCGGCTTTTGCGATGTGCATGTGCATTTTCGTGAGCCGGGTTTTTCATACAAAGAAACCATTTCCACCGGCAGCCGATGCGCCGCCCACGGCGGTTACACCGATGTATGCACAATGCCCAATCTTTCACCCGTACCCGATAACGCAGAAAACTTAAAACAGCAAACCGACATTATATCACGAGACGCTGTTATAGGCGTGCACCCCTATGGTGCCATCACCGTGGGCCAGAAAGGTGAACAGCTTTCCGACATGCCGGCAATGAGCAAAAACGTTATTGCTTTTTCCGATGACGGCAGGGGTGTGCAATCCGATGAAATGATGCAACATGCAATGGAAATTGCAAAAAAACAAGGAAAAATGATTGTTGCACACTGCGAAGTAAACTCGCTTCTTAACGGCGGATACATTCACGCCGGCGAATATGCGGCAGCCCACGGGCACAGAGGCATTTGTTCTGAAAGTGAATACCTTCAGATAGCACGCGACATAGAGCTTGCCAAAAAAACAGGTTGCGCTTATCACGTGTGCCACATTTCCGCAAAGGAAAGCGTTGAAATAATACGCAAGGCAAAAGCCGAAGGCGTTGATATAACCTGCGAAACCGCTCCCCATTATCTTATATACAGCGACAAAGACCTGCACGAGGACGGCAAATGGAAAATGAACCCTCCGTTGCGTTCCGAGGCAGACAAAGCCGCACTTATTGAGGGAATATGCGACGGAACCATCGATATGATAGCCACCGACCACGCACCTCATTCAAAAGAAGAAAAATCCGCAGGGCTTGAAAAAAGCTCTTTTGGAATAGTCGGTCTTGAAACTGCTTTTCCTGCCATGTACACACACATGGTTAAAACCGGAATAATATCCATGGAAAAGCTGGTTGCGCTTATGTGCACAAACCCAAGAAAACGGTTTGGATTGCCTGTTAACGGTTTTTCTGTATGGAACACAGAAAAAGAATTTACGGTTGATCCCAAAAACTTTTTATCCATGGGCAAAGCCACTCCTTTTGACGGAGCAAGGCTTTTCGGAGAATGCCGCCTTACGGTTTGCAACGGAAAAGCCGTATATTGCAGCAAATAAACCCTAACTTACGTTAACTAATTGTTTATATACACAGGAGGAAATTGATATGGCAAAGAGAACAGACATCAAAAAAATTCTGATCATCGGTTCAGGTCCGATCATCATCGGACAGGCGGCGGAATTTGACTACGCCGGCACCCAGGCATGCCTTGCTCTTAAAGAGGAAGGTTACGAGGTTGTTTTGTGTAACTCCAACCCCGCCACAATTATGACAGATACCACCATTGCCGACAAGGTATACATGGAGCCCCTTACCTTGGAGTACATAGCTAAAATACTGCGCTACGAGCGCCCCGATGCCATTGTTCCCGGTATTGGCGGTCAGACAGGTCTTAACCTTGCCATGCAGCTTGAAAAGAAAGGTGTTCTCAAAGAATGTGGAGTAGAGCTTCTCGGCACCAGCAGCGAAAGTATTGAGCGTGCCGAAGACCGTGAGCTTTTCAAGGAGCTTTGCCAGTCCATAGGCGAACCCACAATCCCCTCCATGATCACATACAGCCTTGAAGAAGCAATAAAAGCTGCCGATGAAATAGGCTATCCCGTTGTTTTACGTCCCGCTTTTACACTGGGCGGTACAGGCGGCGGCTTTGCCTACAACAGAGCAGAACTTGAAGAAATAGGCCGCAACGCTTTCAAGCTTTCACCCGTTCACCAGGTTCTTGTTGAAAAGAGCGTTAAGGGTTACAAAGAAATCGAATTCGAAGTAATGCGCGATTCCAACGACCACGCAATTACCATTTGCGGCATGGAAAACATAGATCCCGTTGGTGTTCACACAGGTGACTCCATTGTTGTTGCGCCCATTTTGACACTTAACGATCACGATCTCAAAATGCTCAACGACAGCGCCATCAAGATCATAAAAGAACTCAAGATCGAAGGCGGATGCAATGTTCAGTTTGCACTCAACCCCGATTCCAGCGAATATTACCTTATCGAAGTTAACCCCCGTGTTTCTCGTTCTTCTGCCCTTGCATCCAAGGCAAGCGGATACCCCATTGCCCGTGTAACAGCAAAAATTGCCGTTGGTATGGCTCTTGAAGATATAACAATTGCCAACACAACTGCGGCATTTGAGCCCAGCCTCGACTACGTTGTTGCAAAAATGCCCCGTTTCCCCTTTGATAAATTTGCCACAGCTCCCAACACCCTCGGCACTCAGATGAAAGCCACCGGCGAAGTTATGGGAATAGGCTCCAACCTTGAAGAATGTCTGCTTAAATCCGTACGTTCCCTCGAAACAGGCGCGTACCACTTCCACCTTCCCAAGTTTGATTCCATGACCGACGATCAGCTTGTTGATTATCTGTCAGAATTCAAGGATGACAACATCTTTGCGGTTTCCGAGCTTTTGCGCCGCGGAATGTCCGTTGCACAGCTTCATGATATAACAAAGATCACGGCATATTTCCTTGAAACCATAAAGAGAATCGTTGATATGGAAACAACCATCAAGGAAAATCCCGGCAACCTTGAAACTCTTAAGGCTGCCAAAAAGATGGGATTCGGCGATAAATACATTGCAAAGCTTTGGGGCATGCCCGAGCTTGACATTTACAACCTCAGAAAAACCAACAACATATTCCCCGTATACAAAATGGTGGACACCTGCCACACCAATGCATATATCCCCTACTTCTACTCTTCTTATTCCGACAAAAACGCTTCAGTGCTCACCGATAAAAAGAAGATAGTAGTTTTGGGTGCAGGACCTATCCGTATAGGTCAGGGTGTTGAATTTGACTATTCCACAGTACACGCAGTAACCACCATCAAAAACTCCGGTTACGAAGCCATTATTATCAACAACAACCCCGAAACTGTTTCCACCGATTATACCACAGCCGATAAGCTTTACTTTGAACCCCTTACCCCCGAAGATGTTATGAACATCATCGAATTCGAAAAGCCCGACGGTGTTATAGCCTCCCTTGGCGGTCAGACAGCCATCAATCTAGCTGAACCCTTGCGCGAAAGAGGCGTAAAGATCATCGGTACCGACTGCGATGCCATTGAACGTGCGGAAAACCGTGACAGCTTTGAAAAGATTCTTGAAAGTCTTAACATTCCCCAGCCTCAGGGCAAGGCAGTTACCAAGATCGAAGACGGTATCCGCGCCGCAGGCGAAATAGGTTACCCCGTACTTGTTCGCCCCAGCTTTGTACTTGGCGGCAGAGCAATGCAGATAGTAGCCAACGAAGAACAGCTGCGCCACTACCTCAAGACCGCCGTTGAAATTGACGAAGACAAGCCCGTGCTTGTTGACAAATACATCGAAGGAAAAGAAGTTGAAGTAGACGCCATATGTGACGGCAGAAACGTTTTTGTTCCCGGCATCATGGAGCTTGTTGAACGTACAGGTATCCACAGCGGCGACTCCACCAGCGTTTACCCCACCTTCAGCATTTCCGACAAAGTTAAGGGCATTATTTTACAGTATGCAAAAAAGCTTGGTCTTGGTATAGGTATTATTGGTCTTTACAACATACAGTTTATCGTTGACAAGGACGAAAACGTATTTATCATCGAAGTTAACCCCCGTTCATCCAGAACAGTTCCCTTCCTTTCAAAAGCCACAGGCTACAGCCTTGCGGATATTGCCACCGAAGTTATTCTTGGCAAGAGCCTTAAGGAACAGGGTATATTCGATATCTATCCCGAAGAAAAGAAACGCTGGTATGTAAAGGTTCCCGTGTTCTCATTCAACAAGATCCGCGGTCTTGATGCATACCTTTCCCCCGAAATGAAATCCACCGGTGAGGCCATCGGTTACGATGACAAGCTCAATCGGGCTTTATATAAAGCTCTGCAGGCATCGGGCATGCATTTGCAGAACTACGGCACAGTATTCGCCACAATAGCAGACCGTGACAAGCCCGAAGCTTTGCCGCTTATAAGACGTTTCTACAATCTCGGTTTCAACATTGAAGCTACCGAAGGTACTGCAACTTATCTTAAAGAACACGGCATACGCACCCACATACTCAAGAAAATACGTGAAGGCAGCGATGAGATCGAAGAAGCTTTGCGTCAGGGACACATTGCGTACGTTATCAACACCCGTGATATCGATTCCGCAGGTCAGGCAAACGACGGTTTCCAGATTCGCCGCTATGCCATAGAAAACAACGTAACTCTGTTTACAGCGCTGGATACAGTTAAGGTGCTTCTTGATGTACTTGAAGAAACCACACTTACAATTTCCACCATCGACTCATAATCAGGTGAACAAATGAAACAAAGCATTTTTACAATAACAGAAAACACAAAGCTCACGGAAAACGTATACAGAATGTGTCTTTCCGGCGACACAAGCGACATTACCGCATGCGGTCAATTTGTCAACATTCTGCTTGACGGTCTTTATTTAAGACGTCCCATTTCCGTGTGCGATTGCGAAAACGGTGTGCTGACACTCATTTACAAAGTTGTGGGCAAAGGCACCGAAAAGATGAGCACCATGACTGGCGGCGAGCTTGATATACTCACCGGGCTCGGCAACGGCTACAACACCGAAAAATCGGGCAATAATCCTTTACTGCTCGGTGGAGGTGTGGGTGTTCCTCCCCTTTACATGCTTGCCAAAAAACTTATATCCGAGGGTAAAAAAGTATCTGTTATACTTGGTTTCAACACAAAATCCGAAGTGTTTTACGAAGAAGAATTCCGTGCTTTGGGTGCCAATGTAACCGTCACCACCGTTGACGGCTCCTACGGCACAAAGGGTTTTGTAACCAATGCCATGGACAGTGTTGATTATTCCTACTTCTACACCTGCGGACCCGAGCCCATGCTTAAAGCTATATATTCTGCATCCAAAACATCCGGTCAGTTCAGCTTTGAAGAACGCATGGGATGCGGTTTTGGTGCATGCATGGGTTGCTCGTGCAAAACAGTTACCGGCTATAAACGTATTTGCAAAGACGGCCCGGTGCTTGAAAAGGAGGAGATTTTATGGGAAAAATGAACGTAAACCTTTGCGGAATTGAACTTTCCAATCCTCTTATTCCCGCCAGCGGAACTTTTGGTTACGGATATGAATTTGCCGAGCTTTATGACATCAACATTTTGGGCACCTTTTCCTTCAAGGGCACCACAAAAGATCCCCGTTTTGGTAACCCCACACCCCGAATTGCCGAGTGCACTGCGGGCATGATAAACGCCGTGGGACTTCAGAACCCCGGTGTTGAAAAGGTTATATCCGAGGAGCTTCCAAAGCTTGCACAATGCTTTAACAAAAAGGTTATGGCAAATGTAAGCGGTTTTTCCGTTGAAGATTACGCCTACACCTGTGAAAAGCTTGATGCCTGTGATCAGGTGGGCTGGCTTGAAGTAAACGTAAGCTGCCCCAATGTACACGGCGGCGGAATGAGCTTTGGTACAAATCCTGAAGCCGCAGCCGAAGTTACCAGAGCCGTTAAAAAGGTCACCACAAAACCTGTTATTATAAAGCTTTCTCCCAATGTAACCGACATCGTAAGCATTGCAAAAGCCTGCGAAGATGCGGGAGCTGACGGTATAAGCCTTATAAATACCATGCTTGGTATGCGCATTGATCTGCGCACCAAAAAGCCGGTTATTGCCAACAAAATGGGCGGTTTTTCCGGCAGTGCCATTTTCCCCGTTGCGCTGCGAATGGTTTACCAGGTTTCATCCGCTGTAAAAATACCCGTTGTGGGTATGGGCGGTGTTTCCTGCGCAGAAGATGTTATAGAAATGATGCTTGCAGGTGCAACTGCTGTTGAAATAGGTGCGGCAAACCTTGTAAATCCCTTTGCCTGCCGTGATATAATCAACGAGCTTCCTGCAGTTATGGAAAAATACAAAATAAACAATTTATCGGATATAATAGGAGGAGCACACTAATGGGTAAGGACGTCATTGTTGCCTGCGATTTTCCCAGCGCGGCAAAAGTATTTGAATTTCTTGATAAGTTTACAGGCAGAAAGCCTTTTGTTAAGATCGGTATGGAGCTTTACTATGCCGAAGGACCTTCCATCGTCCGTGAAATCAAAAAAAGAGGCCACAAAATATTCCTCGATCTCAAGCTTCACGACATTCCCAACACCGTAAAAAAGTCCATGTCTGTACTTTCCAACCTGGATGTTGATATCACCAACCTCCATGCAGCAGGTACAGTACGCATGATGGAAGCGGCTATTGAAGGTCTTACCCGCGAGGATGGAACAAGACCTCTGCTCATTGCTGTTACTCAGCTTACTTCCACAGATCAGGAAAGCATGGAAAATGATCTGCTGATTCACGAACCTATTGATAAGGTTGTTATGCACTATGCTTCCAACGCAAAAAAAGCAGGACTTGACGGCGTTGTTTGCTCTCCCCTTGAAGCAGGTAAAGTTCACGATATCTGCGGCAAGGAATTCCTCACCATTACTCCCGGTGTGCGCTTTGCAGACGGTGATATAGGCGATCAGAAGCGCGTTATGACACCCGCCGAAGCCAAGAAAATCGGGTCCGACTACATTGTTGTAGGCAGACCTATCACAGCGGCAGAAGATCCCGTTGCAGCATATGAACGTTGCGTTGCAGAATTTGTTGACTAACATAAAGGAGAATATATCATGGAAAAACTAATTGCAAAAGATCTTTTATCTATAAAGGCGGTTTTCTTCCGCCCCGAAGAGCCCTTTACATGGGCAAGCGGCATCAAAAGCCCCGTTTACTGTGACAACCGCCTTACCCTTACAGCTCCCAATGTAAGAACAGACGTTGAAAATGGTCTTGCCGAAATCGTTAAAAAGCACTACCCCGAATGTGAAGTTCTTATGGGAACATCCACAGCAGGCATTGCACATGCAGCCATTACAGGTCACATCCTTGGCATGCCCATGGGTTATGTGCGTTCCGGCGCAAAGGACCACGGCAGACAGAATCAGATCGAAGGCAAGCTTGAACCCGGTCAGAAGGTTGTTGTTATCGAAGACCTTATCTCCACCGGCGGCAGCGTTATTGAAGTTGTAAATGTTCTGCGCGAGGCAGGCGCCGAAGTTCTTGGCATTGCCAGCATTTTCACCTACGGTATGAAAAAGGGTATTGAAAGACTTGCAGAAGCAAATGTTAAAAACGTTTCGCTTACAAACTTTGATATCATTGCAGAGGTTGCAGCTCAGGAAGGCTATATCAAAGAAGAAGATATCAAAAAGCTTATTGCTTTCCGCAACAACCCCTCCGATGAAAGCTGGATAAAAGGCTGATCAAACAATCGCCTTTTCCTAAATCTACACACCAAAAAGGAGAACCGAATGAGAAGCCTCATTGATATTCTCGATCTTACAACAGATGAAATAGAAGCTCTTATAAACACCGCCAACGATATTATCGAAAACCCGGCAAAGTATTCCGATAAATGCCGCGGAAAAAAACTGGCAACTCTGTTTTTTGAGCCTTCTACCCGTACAAGGTTAAGCTTTGAAGCTGCCATGTATGAGCTGGGCGGCAACGTGCTGGGCTTTTCCGAAGCTCAGAGTTCTTCCGCAGCCAAAGGCGAAAGCGTGGCAGATACAGCAAAAACCATAAGCTGTTATGCAGATATAATTGCCATGCGTCACCCCAAAGAAGGCGCGCCCTATGTGGCATCGTTAAACGCCTCCATTCCTGTTATCAACGCGGGCGACGGAGGACACAACCACCCCACTCAAACTCTGGCAGATCTGCTAACAATACGCCGCGAAAAAGGCAGACTTGACAATCTGACAGTAGGTTTTTGTGGAGACCTTAAATTTGGCAGAACAGTACACTCCCTTATAACCGCTCTTTCAAGATATGCCGGTATAAAGGTCGTTCTTATCTCGCCGGAAGAACTTAAATTGCCGAGCTACGTAAAAAAGGATATTCTTGATAAAAACAACATTGAATATACCGAAACCACCAGCCTTGAGGGCGCAATTCCTTCGCTGGATATTCTTTACATGACACGTGTTCAGCGTGAAAGATTTTTCAACGAGGAAGACTATCTGCGCCTTAAGGACAGCTATATTCTTGAACCCTCAAAGCTTTCCGCTGCAAAGAGCGATCTTTGCATAATGCATCCCCTGCCCCGTGTAAACGAAATAAGCGTAAGCATTGATAAAGATCCCCGCGCATGCTATTTTAAGCAGGTGCTCAACGGAAAATTTGTGCGCATGGCACTTATACTTATGCTGCTTGAGGAGGCCCAAAAATGAATATTGATTCCATCAACAACGGCATTGTAATAGATCACATCACCGCAGGCCGCGGAATGCGTCTTTATGAGCTTTTGGGGCTTGATAAAGCCGATTGTTCCATTGCAATCATCAAAAATGCCACCAGCCGCAAGCAGGGCAAAAAAGATATAATCAAAATAGATGCCGATATTACAATTGATTTTGACGTTATCGGCTACGTTGATCCCGGCATTACCGTAAACATTATAAAAGGCGGCAAGCTTGTGGAAAAACG
>JAZSGA010000082.1:0-8181 GCA_045532495.1 Eubacteriales bacterium
GACCGCAAAAATGAACTGCTTAATCTTTTTTCGGAAATACAGCGTAAGTGGACGGCAGGATCATACGGTTATAAGCTTGAAACACGCTCGCTGTTTTATCAGATACTTTACCGAATATCCGTAAATGCAGAGCGTACATCGCTTAAAAGTGCCCGCAATAACATTTACCGAGCTATTCTTTACCTTGAGAATAATTACATATCAAACGTCACCGTTTCGGAGCTTGCCGAAATGATAAACGTGAAGGAATGTATGTTCAGGCGCGCTTTTAAAGCAGAAAAAGGAATGTCACCTGTAAAATACCGCAACCTTTTAAGATTGAAAAAAGCCTATGAAATGCTTTGCAGCGGAGAGTTTTCGGTGCTGGAGGCAGCAATGATAACCAATTTTGATGATGCAGGCTATTTCAGCAAACTGTTTAAAAGACAGTTCGGTATAAGCCCTTCGGAATGTATACCCAAAACAGGGAACGAATAAAAACAAAAGCCCGATTCCGTGACGGAATCGAGCAAAAAGACAAATTATCTTTTTGTTCTGTACAAAACAATGCAGAAAAATTACTGAATGTTGAACTTCTTCTTGAACTTATCAACACGTCCGCCTGCATCAACGAACTTCTGCTTGCCGGTGAAGAAAGGATGACACTTAGAGCAGATATCAACGCGAAGCTCGTCCTTTGTGGATCTTGTTACGAAGGTTTCGCCGCAAGCGCACTTAACGGTTACTTCCTTATATTCCGGATGGAGATTTTCCTTCATGAGTTACCCTCCTTTGTTATACAAAGATTAATTTTATGCACCCGACAAAGCGGATAGCATTTATTCAGCGTTTTATATTATACCACAGTAAATCAAATAATGCAAGTGTTTTTTTGAATTATTTTTCAAAAAAAGAATATTTATTGAATTAAAACAAAAAATGACTGATAATTATCTAATTTAAGGAAATAATTAACCGAAAATTCTTGAAAAAAGCTTTAAATGTGATATACTGTAATATATAGAGAGGTGTTTTTATGGGTTTTTTATATAATGATATTTCTGCAACCTTTGCCGCAGAGGATCGCACAAAAAACAAGATTATAGGTTTTGTTTCGTATCTTCCTTTTTTGTTTTTTGTTTCCTTTGTGCTTTCACGCAGATCTCCGCTGGCAAAATTTAACGCTATGCAAGGTATGTTGCTTAGCGCGCTGCTTTTGATTGTAAGCCTTATTGCAAGATTATTCTGGATACTGGCTTATCCGCTTTCGTTTGTTGCTTTTATAGTGTTTATAATGATGATATATGCAGCATTTAAATCTTTGAAGGGTGCGGTGATTGAATATCCTGTGCTTGGCATGATAAACCCTTTCAAATGATTATCCGAGACCGGGAATAAGGCAAAGTGCTATGGGTAAAAAAACGGCAGGGACATAGTTCATTACCTTTATTTTTGTAATGCCCAGCATGTTGAGTCCCAAAGC
Source organism: Eubacteriales bacterium (assembly GCA_045532495.1). Taxonomy (GTDB): domain Bacteria; phylum Bacillota; class Clostridia; order Oscillospirales; family CAG-382; genus UMGS1052. The sequence continues at coordinate 1,463 of JAZSGA010000082.1, forward strand.
CATAATAAGAATAGATCCAACGCATGTCATTTCGTTAATAACCGCTTCGTTGAGAAAGGGCTTTATGTATACCGCAAGCAGAGTTATCGAACCCTGATATATAAGTATAAATGCCGCCGAAAACAGCACGCCCACACCGAGGCTTGAAGCAAACACAATGGCACCTATTCCGTCAAGCAACGCTTTTGTATACTGTATGGAATGGTCTCCCGAAAGTCCGCTTTCCAGCGGCCCGGTGATTGCCATTGCACCCACACAAAACAGCAGACTTGACGAAACAAAACCTTTGGCTATGTTTCCGTCACCGTTTTTTGATACGGCATCCTCCAGCTTTTTGCCCAAAGCTTTTATTCCGTCTTCAAGGTTTAAAAGTGTGCCTGCCACGGCGCCTATGGCTATGGAAAGAATAGCCACAAGGGTGTTTTTTCCGGCAAGTGCTCCTGATATTCCTATGTATACCACCACAAGGCCAAGACCGGTCATAACGGCATCGCTTATTCTTTTGTCAAGAGCTTTGCCGATCAAAAGACCGACTATTCCGCCAAGGGTAACTGCACCGGCATTTACCAGTGCACCGAGTAATCCGAACATTATTATATTCCTTTCAATACGATAAATAAGCCGAGGGGCTTATTTTTTTGTTTCTTTTGCAGTTTTTGTTATCAGTTCGCGGTATTCCTTTGCGGCCTGTTCGGTTTTATTGTCGCCGAATTCGTAATAATTTCTGTCTGCAATGTCATCGGGCAGATATTGCTGGATGACGTAATGCCTGGGGTAGGGATGAGGATAAACATATGCTTTGTTTCCGTCGGCCGCAGGTTGCATGGAATCCCTTAAGTAATCGGGCATTTTCATTCCCTTGCCGTTTCTCACATCTTCAGCGGCGGCATCGTATGCCAGGTATGCCGAATTTGATTTCGGCGCAGTTGCAAGCAAAACGACTGCCTGGGCAAGTGGGATCCTTGCTTCGGGCAAGCCAAGCTGTTTTGCGCTGTCAACAAGGGCGTTTACAGTTACGGCTGCCATGGGGTATGCCATGCCCACATCTTCGGATGCTATAACAAGAAGTCTGCGGCAGGGTGACAGCAGATCTCCTGCTTCAAGCAGGCGTGCCAAATAAAACAACGCCGCATTTTCGTCAGATCCTCTTATGGATTTTTGAAAAGCCGAAAGCAGGTCATAATGTTCGTTGCCGTCGCGGTCGAGCTTGAGTGCAAAATCGCCTATGGCTTCGTATGCCGCTTTTTCGGTCAGCTCTCCGCCTGTTCCGATATAGCAAAGTTCAAGAGCGCCTATGGCACGGCGCACATCGCCCGTGCATGATGCGGCTATAAGATCGATGGCAGCATCTTTCTCCTTCGATGCTCCTTCGGTTTTGTATGTGTCACACAGTATGTCATATGCGCGCAAAAGAGCTCGCTTTACTTCGGATTTGTCAACACTTTTGAATTCAAAAACATTTGAACGCGAAAGTATGGCGGGGTAAATTGCAAAGTAAGGGTTTTCGGTGGTGGAACAGATAAGGGTTATCCTTCCGTCTTCAATGAACTCCAATAGTGATTGCTGTTGTTTTTTGTTGAAATACTGTATTTCGTCTATGTACAGCAAAATACCGTCGGAAGTAAAAACCGAACCGGTTTCGGCGCACACATCTTTTATATCGGAAAGGGAAGCATTTGTGGCATTGATTTTTCTTAAGGTTTTGTCGGTGTTTTTGGCAATAATTTCCGCAACTGTGGTTTTTCCAACGCCCGAAGGACCAAAAAATACCATGTTTGGAACAGTGCCCGATTCAATGACACGTCTGAAAATGCTGTCCTTTGCAAGAAGATGCTGCTGACCGACAACCTCATCAAGGGTAGACGGTCTGATTTTATCAGCCAATGGCATAAAATATTACTCCTCTCTGCCCTTAAGGCTTTCAAGGTAAATCAACAAAACTGAAATGTCCGCTGGGCTGACTCCCGATATGCGTGAGGCCTGTCCAATGTTTTTCGGTCTGAATTTTGTGAGCTTTTGCTGCGTTTCGGCACGGATGCCTTTCACAGAATAATAGTCAATATCATCAGGCAGCTTTTTTTCCTCAAGCTTGCCAAAACGGGCGGCTTCAGCCAGCTCTTTTTTTATGTAGCCTTCGTATTTGATCTCAACCTCAACAGCTTGTTTTTCGCGCCTTGAAAGTTTGGGGCGATCCTTGTCTATCGGCTCAAGAGCATCATATGTTATTTCGGGGCGGCGCAAAAGATCTGCCATTTTTATTCCGTTGGTGTTTTTTGCGGAACCGTATTTGTCAAGTATCTCGGCAAGCTCGGGCGAAGGGCCAAAGCTTGTATTTTTTATGCGTTCAACTTCATTGTCTATGCGCTGCTTTTTTGCAATAAAGCGGTCATAAGCTTCATCGGTAACAAGACCTATTCTTCTTCCGATTTCGGTAAGACGTCTGTCGGCGTTGTCCTGACGCAGAAGCAAACGGTATTCCGAACGGGATGTCATTATTCTGTAAGGCTCGTTGGTGCCTTTGGTAACAAGATCGTCAATCAGTGTGCCTATGTACGAAGAATCACGTGATAATGTGAGCTTTTCGCGTCCAAGCACACGCATTGCCGCATTTATGCCCGCAATAAGTCCTTGTGCTGCGGCCTCCTCATATCCGGAGGTGCCGTTGAACTGACCCGCACCGAAAAGACCGGGAAAATCCTTGAATTCAAGCCCTGCATCAAGTGCCAGCGGATCTGTGCAATCATATTCTATGGCATAAGCATTGCGCATTACCTGAGCATTTTCAAAGCCCTTGATGGAATGAAGCATTTCAAGCTGAACATCCTCTGGCAGGGAAGAACTGAAGCCCTGAAGATACACTTCTTTTGTATCCGTGCCCATGGGCTCAACAAAAAGCTGATGGCGCGTTTTGTCTGCAAAACGTACTACCTTGTCTTCGATACTTGGGCAATATCTTGGTCCTACACCTTTTATCATACCGGCATAAAGAGGAGAGCGGTGGAGGTTATCGCGGATTATTTTGTGTGTTGTTTCGTTTGTGTAAGCAATATAGCAGGGAAGATCGGACAGCGCCTCAAAATTTTCTTCGATGCCAGAAAAATGTTCGGGTATTTCGTCACCGCGTTGAATCTCAAGCTGCGAATAGTCGATGCTGTCGGCATGTATTCGGGCAGGAGTACCTGTTTTAAAACGTACAAGCGGAACACCAAGCTTTCGCAGGTTTTCGGAAAGTATATCTGAGGGGAACATTCCGTCGGGACCGCCCGAATATGACACGTCTCCGACTATTATGCTGCCTGAAAGGTAAGTTCCCGAACATATAACAACGCTTTTTGCTGTCCATACGGCTCCAAGTCTGGTTACTGCCTGCCACATACCGTCATCTTTGCGGCGGATATCGGTTATTTCTGCCTGGATAAGCGAAAGGTTTTCGCATTGCTCAATACTTTGCTTCATAAGAAGGCGGTATTTTATACGGTCTGCCTGCATTCTCAAAGAATGTACGGCAGGCCCTTTTCCGCGGTTGAGCATACGGCTTTGGAGGCAGGCTTTATCTGCGATTTTGCCCATTTCACCGCCCAAAGCGTCTATTTCAAAAACTAGATGACCTTTGCCTGTGCCGCCGATGGAGGGGTTGCAGGGCATATTGCCCACGGCATCAAGATTGAGTGTGAACAAAACTGTTTTACAGCCGAGCCTTGCACCTGCAAGAGCGGCTTCTATGCCGGCGTGACCTGCGCCGACAACTATTATATCAACTGTCTGGGATATGTATTCCAAAGTAATTCCTCTTTTTCTTATGTTTTACAGAACCGAATATACGCTGAAAGTTTTGCTTTTTTCAAGCAGCTTGTAAGTGTCGAACAGCGGAACGGTTGTGGGGGTAATATCGGCAAAAATTCCGTAATCTTCTTCAAGTGCGTATATAACATCCTGAGCTGAGTTACAGTCATTAAGATCCGTAAGGTTTTTTGCATTAAATATAAAGGAAAGATAATCCATGTTTATTTTTTCGGGCTCAATGTCGTATTCATCGGGATATTCGCTTAAAACAAGGCGAGCCCTTATTTTGCCTCCGTCTGCTGCGCCGAAAATGATGGTATCCGAATCGGGAGTCAGAGTAAAAAATGCGGGTTTACCGAAAACCTCACTGTATTGCACAGCCTGGGCGGTTATTGTGTCATAATCCGCATCCTCATAAAGGATGGCAACGTAGTCATCATAAAGTACAATGGCGGTGTCAATACCAAATGTATCTCCGATAATGCTTTCGATTTCATTGTATTGGTCACGGAAAATTTCCGATGTGATCTGACCGGCAATATCGTCATTATCTTGTTGTGCCGCATCCGACGCCTGTTCTGCCGCATGCAGGGATGCTTTTAATGCCGTAAGTATTTTTGCCTTTCTGTCCGAAAGTATAAATATTCCTGCCGAAGAAGTCATTTTGAATTCCTCCTAATAAACATATCTTATATTATACAGAAAAAAATCTTCTTTTGCAACGATTATCGAAAAAAATTACACAAAAGAGTAAAAAAACGGCACTTTGCATTTTTATGATGTATTAAACATAATTGATGTTGACAAAAAAGCACAAAAATGTTATTATAAAATAGTATAGTAATATGTCTTATTATGCAAATTTACATTTTGTATGAAACGGAGCGTGTTGTTTTGAAAAAAATCATAGGTTTATTGCTGTTTGCGGTAGTGACAGTTGCCGTATTTTCGGTATCGGTTTCTGCGGCAGGCACAGCGACCGACAGTTATGGAATAGTATATTCTTTGCAGTCGGATTCATCATATGCATATGTGTCCGACGCTTGCGCGGCAAGCGGTGCTGTTACTGTTGCCTCGCAGGTTAATATTGACGGCTCATCATACACAGTCAACGCAATAGGTGTAAATGCTTTTAAGTACAGCAATGTTTCGTCTGTTGTATTGCCTGCAACTCTTGTTACTATAGCTGATGAAGCGTTTATGTGGAGCTCAAAGCTTGAATCCGTGGATTTGGGAGGGGCTGCAGTATCAATAGGAAATAAAGCATTTGAAAACTGTACGCTTCTTTCTGATGTGAAAAACAGCGATTCCGTGACATATGTCGGTGCCGCTGCATTTTCGGATACACCCTGGTTTTTATCGCTTACAGATACCGAACTTTATATAGGTAAGTGCCTTGTCAGATATACCGGGACAGCAGATTCCCTGGTATTTGCTCCTTCCGTTGTGTCTGTTGCACCTTATGCTTTTTCGGACAACACAACTGTCAAAAATGTTGATTTTGCAAATGTTACAAAAATCGGTGCCAATGCATTTTACGGTCACAAAACCCTTGAATCAGCAGATTTGAGCGGGGTGGTATATGTTGGTGACTCCGCCTTTTACGGATGTTCAAAGCTTTCGGGCAACGTTTCCTTTGGTAATGTTTCTTACTTCGGCTCCGATGCGTTCCGTAATACTTCAATTACATCCGCCGATCTTTCCGGAGCTTCAATAGAATATCTTCCCGACGGCGCTTTCAACGGATGTTCAAAACTTACTTCCGTTAAGCTGTCGCAGAATATAAAAACCGTCGGAAACCATGCATTTTACGGCTGTTCGGCACTTGGCGAAGTAGTGTGTCCCGGTGTTGTCACCATTGGATACGATGCATTCCGTAACTGCGCACTTCTTGAAGATAAAGCATGCTTTGCAAATGTAACATCAATAAGCACGGGAGCCTTTGACGGTACTGCTATTTACAGTTCCGCAGGCGGCGCACTTTGCACCGTGGGAAAAACAGCATATAAGACCGAGCAGACCACAGCGGATGCAATTGCAGTGGAAAAGAACACAGTAACTGTTTCGCCCTATGCTTTCTATAAACTTACTTCCGCAAAATACATTTCGCTGCCTGATACCCTTGAATCCATAGGCGAAAATGTATTCTATTCACTTTCCGACACAAATACAAAGATTCTCGCATTTTCGCAAAAAGATTCTCTTTACAGCGATCTGCAAAATGTACCCTGTGGCACCGTGTATGTCCCTCAGGGCAAAACACTTGAAAACGATAATGTAACAGTAGGGGAAATAACAGGTATTTCCGTTGTGCAGCTTCCGTCCAAGATAGAATACACATTAACCGGAAAACTTGACACAACAGGCATTTCCGTTGTTGTAAATACTGTTGTAGGAGATACAGCCCAAAGCTTTGATGTTTCGGAGCTTGGATATGAATGTAATTACACATACGATTTTTCCGTATCAGGTACAGTATCTGTGGAATTGTTCGGATACACCGCATCTTTTGAAGTTTCGGTAAATGACGATGTTCTTGCCGGTGATGTCAATTCCGACGGCAAAGTCAATACGGACGATATAGTGGTACTGCGCAAATACATTGCAGGTCTTCTTGACGAGAGTGGAATAAACGTTGAAGCGGCAGATGTGGACGGTAAAACAGGTGTCACCACCGACGACCTTGTTATAATCAGACGTATTGTTGTTGGTCTTGCATAAAAAAAGTGTAAAATGATGCGATAATTTATAAATACTTCTTGACAAATATCAATATGTAGGGTATAATTTAATCAAATATATCATAATCGGAGGTTTGTATTATGAAAAAATTAATCAGCATTCTCCTTACAGCCGCAATGCTTGTTTGCATGACAGCGTTTGCAGTTCCTGTAAGTGCAGCTACTACTCAGGTAGTTACCATCGCAGCTCCCGAA
>JAZSGA010000170.1:0-12617 GCA_045532495.1 Eubacteriales bacterium
GCTGATTTCGTTCTTGAAAGCGGCAAGGTAGCCACACTTTACTCCGGCGGTTACTGCACATCCCTTGCAAACGGCGTTATGTATGATTCCAACATCACCATCAATGGCGGTGAAGTTGCCACAATCGCTCTTTGTGCTGACGCCTACATGGAAAATCACACAGGTATCGCCATCGGCGGCAACTACAACCTCATCATCAACGGCGGTAAGGTTAACAAGATAGCTATAAACAGACCTAAGACTGTTCTTGAAATCATGGGCGCACTCAATATCGTATTTAACAACGGCATGGAAGCTCCCGATACATTTGCTTACCCCGAAGAAACCGTTGCAGGCGGCGTGTTCATCATCAAGTCTGCTGAAGGCGGTATGGTTACACCCGTTAAGGATGAAATCGGCGCATTTGAACTCAAGGCTAACAAGGGCATGATCGCTGTTGTTAACGGCGAACAGATCCCCGACGGCGTTATCAACCTCGAACCCGGCGAAACAGAAGTAACATGGGTTGAAGGCGAACAGGCCGCGGCAGAAGAACCCATCGAAATCAAGCTCACCATCGATTCCAAGGAAATCGTAGTTAACGGCGAAGCTAAGGAACTCGACGTTCCTGCACAGATCGTTGACAGCCGCACACTCGTTCCTCTCCGTGCAATCTTCGAAGCACTTGGCGCTTCCGTTGAATGGAACGGCGAAACAAGCACCGTAACATCCGCAAAGGGTGATACATCTGTTAAGCTCACCATCGGCGAAAACAAGATCTATGTAAACGACCAACCGAAAGAACTTGACGTTGCAGCTCAGATCATCGAATCCAGAACCATGGTTCCCGCACGTGCAGTAGCAGAAGCTTACGGCTGCAACGTTGCATGGGACGGCGACACAAGAACCGTTATCATCACAAAGTAATAGTACTTTGTACAATATAAAATCCTCTCTGTAAGCAAGGCAGACCGCGGAATTCGTCCGCGGTCTGTTTTTTTGCTTATATCACATTGTCAGCATGCAAATTGCTTTTACACAAAGGCATAAAAACAGTCCGCATGCCGTGGGTAAAAAAGTGGCAATGGCAGTAAGTTTTTTGCTTTTTGTTTCACGGTAGATTGTTGAAATTGTTGCCGCACACGGATGGTGCAAAACTGTCATTATAACGGTGCAAAGGGCTGTTTGCCACGTCCAGCCTGCTGCTGTAAAAATTTCGCCCAATGCCTTTACACTTTCAAATGACTCAAGTGTGCCTGCTCCCGTGTAGCACATAAGCATTATGGGGATAACTATTTCATTGGCAGGAGTTCCCAGTATGAATGAAAACAGAATTACGCCATCCAGGCAGAATAACCTTGCAAACGGGTCAAAAAAATCTGTTATGATGTGCAAAAGCGGTTGACCGTAAACACTTTTGTTTGCAAGTATCCATATCAGCATGCCGCAGGGGGCGGCAATGCACACCGCACGCCATAGCACCGATACAGTGCGGTCAATCAGCGACCGCACCACAACGTCGCGCAGCTTTGGTTTGCGGTACGGAGGCAGTTCAAGAACATATGCCGAACTGCTGCCGCCAAGAATAAATTTTGTTGTAAGCTTTGTGGCAAAAAGTGTGCACAGCACCGAAAAAACAATTATTGCCGTAAGCATTAGAGATCTTGTAAAATAGGATGCCGATGTAAAAAACATGGCAATTATGGCAGTAAGTATGGGAAATCTGCCGTTGCACGGCGAAAAACTGTTTGTTAAAATGGCGGCATTGCGCTCTTTTTCCGAGCCTATAATGCGGCACCCCGTAACCCCCACGGCATTGCATCCAAAGCCCATACACATGGTAAGGGCTTGTTTTCCGCAGCCTCCGCAGGCGCAAAAGGGACGATCCATGTTAAACGCAATGCGAGGCATGTAGCCGGAATCCTCAAGCAGAGTAAAAAGAGGGAAAAATATTGCCATGGCAGGAAGCATTACGGATACAATAAAGCCCACTGTTCGAAGCACTCCGTAAACAAGCATTTCGCATACAAAATCAGGCAAGCCAAGTAAATATAATGCCGAATATGCAGGGGATTCTATGGACGCAAACAGTTTGCTCAGCATTTCTGAAGGAATGTTGGCAAGCCGCAGGGTTATAAAAAATATCAGCGACAAAAGCAACAGCATGGCAGGGAAGGATAAAAACCTGCCTGTTAGTATTTTGTCGGCTTTAAGCTGCTTCATGAATATTTTGCCATCGCCGTTTTTTACACATTCCCGGCAAATGTCCGAAGCAAGCCCTGCATGCTTTTTGCTTATATGCTCTGCAAAATCAAAGGGTAGCTCTGATGCAAGCATGTCTGCCGTGTCGTATGCTTTTTTTAACATATCGGTGCTGTTTCCGTAATGCTCTGACAGTGCGTTGTAAAGGCACACATCGCCGCATAAAAACCGTATGGCAATGCCGCGGGCTGGAAAATTTTCGTTAATGTGGGATAATTGCTCCTGCACAGCTTTTATGGCGTTCTCGGCTTGCTCACTGTAAATGATCTTTCTTGGTATATGCGGATTTGTTATTGCGTGCGCTATGGTGTTTTTAAGCTCCTTTATGCCTTTTTTGTTTTTTGCGCTGATGGAAACCACCGGTACGCCGTACGCCTTGCATAAAAAATCCGTATCAATTTTTCCTCCCACGGCTTTAAGCTCATCGGTCATGTTGATGCATAAAACAATGTTGTCGCATATTTCCGTAAGCTGACAAAGCATAAGAAGGCCGCGTTCAAGGGTTGATGCGGAACATACGTATACCGTTACCTCGGGACGGCAGAATATTATAAAATCCCGTGCGGCACGCTCCTCGGGCGAGTTGGAGCTTATGGAGTAGGTGCCGGGAAGATCAGCAATAAGCGTATCTGTTCCGTCAAAGCTTGCCTTGCCCATGGCACTGTCCACGGTTTTGCCCGTCCAGTTGCCCGTGTGCTGATGCAACCCTGTAAGCAGGTTAAACACCGTACTTTTGCCCACATTGGGATTTCCCATCAAAGCGACGGTGGGGAGTATGCGGTTGTTTTTATCCATGCGCCGTCACCAAAATGTTTTGCGCATCTATTTTTCGTATGGCAATAAGCGTGCCGCAAATAAGATATGCACAGGGATCGCCAAAAGGCGATGAATAAAGCTTTTTTATGCCTTTGCCGGTAACAATGCCCATATCGCAAAGTCTGCGCTTAATGGGGCAGGTGGGGGATATGTCGGTTATGGTATACTCTATATTTTCAAGTGTTGCGGAAAGAGGTATGGAGTTTGTCAAAAATATCTTCCTTTCATATTTTCTTTCCTTGTTTCAGCATATGAAAATATCAGCGGTTAGGACACACATGATAAAGAACAGAAAATGTTTTCGAAAATCGAACAAAAGTACTTGACAAATTATGGGTTATCGGATATAATATAATCAGAACATATGTACATTTAATTTGTTGATATCGAACATATGAATTTTATCAAACAGAAAGGAAGTTTTAACAACAGATCTATGAAAAACAGTTTTATTTTGTACACCGAGTACGCCGAAGTATTCGAAAAGCTCAACCTTAAAGAAAGGGGAATGTTAATTACCGCCATTTATGATTACGCCATGGGCAAACAGCCTCAGGAGCTTACCAAAACCGTGGATATGGCTTTTGTTCTCATTTCAAAGCAGATGGACCGCGATAACGAAAAGTACGAAGAAAAGGTGGTGCGTGCCAAAACCAACGGCAGTAAAGGCGGCAGACCTAAAAAGACAAAATCACAGCCCGAAAATCAGCCTAAAAAAACCCAAGAAAACCAAAAAAACCAAGTCGGTTTTTTTAAAAACCAAACAAAACCAAACAAAAGCTTAAATGATAATGTTAATGTTAATGTAAATGATAATGTTAATGTCAATGTTGATGTGGATGGTAATGTAAATGAAAATGCTAATGTTGATGCGGATGGTAATGTGGGTGTAAGCAAAAATGTGTTTGCACAAATCGGCAATTATCCACCGTCCTGCCGTCCGACCGAAAAAGAGAGTTTGGAAAAAAATAAATATCTTACAAGTGTGTACCTTACCGATGCCCAACACCAAAGCCTTGTGGCAACCTATGGCAGGGAAGATACGGAAGAACTTATACGTATTCTTGAGGCTTATAAGGTTTCAACGGGTAAAAAGTATAATTCGGATTTTGCCGCCATAAATTCGTGGTGTGTAAATAAGCTTTCGGAACAGCGTGATAAAAAGCAAAACCTTTATATCGATACCGATGACAGCTCCATGAAAGGCTTTAACTTTGAAGATTTTCTTGAAGGCCCTGCATTTGCCTCAAAATAGCAAAAGAAACGGGCACCCTTTGTGGCACCCGCTCTTTGTTGCTTTTTACTTACTTGATGGAGTTTTCGTAAGCTTCGATCATCTTTTTAACCATCTGACCGCCTACAGAACCTGCCTGCTTGGAGGTAAGATCGCCATTGTAACCCTGCTTGAGGTTTACGCCTACTTCGGTTGATGTATCTGTTCCATATTAAAATATATTCAGCAAGCAAAGGCGTTTTCAATGTCGATGTTGCTGAGAAATTTAAAGTATATTGTTATTTCCTGGCTGAACTCCTGATTATCGTGGGTTATCATTTTAACACCTTCGGGCAGCTTTTTTGCATCAACCTCTATTTTATCGATAAAGGTGGTCAGGATATCCCTGTCAAGCTCAATAATCTGAGAATAGTTTTTTGCCAGCGCATAGAACTTTGCAAAATTGCTTTTGATCTCTTTTTCGTGATCAACGGAGCATATATGCTGATATTTTTTATTAAGTTCATCAGCTTCTTTTTCAAGCTCTTGCACCATATTGTAAAGTCTTTCGTCCGAAAGCTTACCCTCTGCGTTATTATTATACGCCTTCATAACCATTTTGTCAATTACCGAAAGTCGCGCTTTGATTTTCTCCTTTTGTTCGGGAATGCTGTTTAATCCGTTTGCATCGTTAAGTCTTTTAACAAGGTTGGCTGATATCTCCTGGAGCTGCTCTTCTGTGAGTGACAACAGCTTGTTGAGCTCGGTTTTTACAATTTCCGTTAATACCGAGTATTTTATCCTTGTACCGCCGCTGCAGCGATCTTTAGAGTCTTTACGGTTATTAGTGCAGGTAAGATACCAATATTTTTCGCGTTCGTCTTTGTACACAGTTCCACCCGAGCACAGAGCGTGTCCGCATTGTTTGCAGAATACAAGACCTCTGAAAATGCTGTTTCTTGTGGCAGTATATTCAGATGATTTTTTTGTGCCCTTTGCAAGATTTGTTTTTGCTTTTTCAAACAGACTCTCCGAAACCAGAGGTTCGTGCGTGTTATGGGTAACGGCCCATTCTTCCTTTGGCACAGGTCTTTTCTTTTTGGATTTTATGCTTATCTTCTGCGTTTTACCAAGTATAGTGTGTCCGAGGTATACTTCGTTTTCCAGAATTCTTTTGACAGTGGTTTTGTTCCACTTGTCTGAAACCTGACGCATCCCTTTTGGACCGTATTTATCTCGGAAAAATGCGCGGTATTTTGATGGTGTTATAACTCCGTCCCTTGTAAGCTCAAGTGCTATTGTAATGGAAGAATCACCGTTTGCAGCACTTTGAAAAATACGCTTAACCGTCTGCGATGTTTCGGGATCGGGAACAAGATGGTTGTTGTCATTATCGTCCTTTTTATACCCGAATGGCGGACAGGAACAGTAATACCCGTTTTCGCGCTTGGTTTTGAGTGTTGCTTTTACCTTCTTCGAACCTTCTCGAATGTACATTTCATTAATGAAGAAAAACACAGGCGCCATGGCGTTATCTTTGTCGCTGTCAAAATTGTCATTTATGGCGATGTATCTTATTCCGGATTCCGGAAAATATTTTTCGGCGTAATGGCTTGATTCAGTCATGTCTCGGCCAAGTCGCGAAAGGTCTTTTGTTATTACCATGTTCGCCTTGCCCGTATTGAGATCTTTGAGCATTTCTTCAAATTTCGGGCGGTCAAAGTAACCGCCCGAAACTCCGTCGTCAACATATTCGCCGACTATCAAAATTTTGTTTAAATTGCAGAAATTTGTTATCAGCAGTCGCTGGTTTGCAATACTGTCTGATTCCTGCATGGTTTTGTATTCGTCCTTTGACAGACGCAGATAAATAAAGGCAAAATATCTGTTATCGGTTTTCAATTTCTACCTCCTCCACCGACCCATATATATTATACGGCAAGGCGGTGTGCGAAGTCAACAGTATTGCAGAATTACAAATATTTTCCACCGAATCTGTTATAAGCTCCTCGAGCTTTTTTGTGCCGAAATGGCGGTGCACGGTATAGTTTGTCATGTCGATCTTGTGTACTTCTGTTTCCATAAAATTCTCCTTTTGCTTTTTTGTTATTTTCTGTTAAAAGTTAATAATTATACACATCACTTATTTTTCCGTAAAAAACGTTTTCTGCGAAAAACCCGTGGGTGTGATCGCATACAAGTTGTCCGAGTTTTTTGTATTTTTTAGCTTCAAGTGCTTTCGGCATTTTCTCGATCAATACAAGATTTTCCATTGCTGCGTATAATCTTCCAAGATCTTCTGTGTCTTTTACATTTGTTATGTTGTAATATTTATCCATCATGCTGAATAACTGCACAAGATCGCATATGTCGTCTGTCCTGATATTGCTGTAATTTGCAAGATCCTGATACTTCAGTTTATCGTACTTGGTAAGACTGCTGTATGTTTCGATAAACATTTCGTATAGAGCGACTGTGGCATAGCCTGCTGTTTTGTCTTGAATGCTTTTGAATTTTTTCTCGTAGTTTTCAGGAAGTGTGATTTTCTCTGTTATACCGTTTTTGAGTGTGATCTCGAATGTTTTCGTGTTTTTTCTCTTAGTCATGATTAATTCTCCTTTTTGTTTTTATTTTGTTTTCTGTATATATAGTCAAAGGTTTTTGCTGTTTTTTAACCTTTAAATTTAAATTCTTTAATTATTTTGCAATCATATAGCTTTCGGCTGTCACATCCAGTCTGTTGTGACTCAGATGGAATACCGAAACTGCCATAAGAGCAAGTTTGTCATAAATCCATGGTATGCCGAGCTTTTGGCATAATGCTTTGTTTTTGCCCCGGCAATAGTATTTGCCGTGGAGGTATTGCTCTTGTATTCTTTTGGGCTTGCCTGTTTTTTTGTCAATATTAGTTGCAAGCAGCCTTTTTTTGATTTCGCATACGAGTTGTTTGCGATACTCTTCACCCTCATTTATAAGCCTGTTTTCGTAGTAATCATAAGCGTTTCGTGCACATTGTGCGCGCAATGAATGCAGATTGAGATTGTTTGCAAAATGCTTTTGCGAAAATATTTTTTCATTATCCGCTTTGTCTGCGAAATAAGGTCGTACAGCATCTATGTTTATCACTCTTTGCAACGTTGTTTTGCCGCCTTTGCTACGCACTCGAATAACAGGATATCCCGACTCGTCGGTAGAAAGATCTCCTCCCTTAAGCCTTTTAAGCTCGGCACGACGCAACCCCACTTGTTTCTGAAATTCCACAATATAAAAGTATCTTGGATTATAAATGTCATTGCCGCTATGTTCGACTCTGCCGTTGTAGCTTCTTCCACGTGTATAATCTGCTGTGCAGCGTTTTGGCTTTTTAAACTGATTTATGTTGATACCGAAGTATAAACAAGCCGGCATAGTGTATGTGTGTATAGTGGAGGGGGTATAACACTTTACGTTTTCCAGGTAGTTAATGTAATCTTGTATGTGTTCTTTGCATTCGTCAAGATTCTGTACCTTGTATCTTTCACGGCAAAATGATATAAACTTTTTGAAATTTTTTGTATAGCATTTGCGTGTGACATCGTTTGAGTATTTTTTAAAAAAATCCTTGCTTACATTAAACAGCTGTTGTGTAACCGATAATCTCTTTTTATTTTTGCCCATTTCAGTTGCTCCTTTTGTGTATTTCCTGTATTATAAGTATGCACGAAACGGATAAGAGCTAAGAAGTAATTTTAAGTTATATGATATTAAAATATATAATTATCAATAACTGTATCTGTATTTATTGATAATGATTCTTATGCTCTTAATCCTATTTGTTTCTTTATTGAACTACATTCTCTTTCTCAAGGACATCTACTCACATTACTTGCTCAATCACCGGTCCTAACAGGACCGTTCCTTTCTTAGCCGTTCTTCTCTTCGTGTGACGGTATCCGAACTGTGATCAACTGCGATGTCACTGTGAAAACACTGTGGGATAACTGTGGTTTAAAGTAATATCAGAAAGGAACATCTTCCTGTGTTTCAGGTGGATTTATACCTAAAATCACATGGATTTTTTCATTTTCTTCCGGTGTTTTGTCGCTGTTATTCTTTTTTGATTTTGGTTTGCTGTTATTAAGTGTTTCGTCTTTGTCCCGGTTGTTTGTGTTATGATTGGAATTATGACGGTTGATCCATTCTTTGGTGCCTGCATACGTTCTGTCAAGTAAAACTTTGAAAAGTAGTATCGCCATTTTATTCTTATTAATCACTTTCATAAGTTTACCCGGAATGGATTTGGAACCGCCGTGAATGTCATAAAAAACAGCACCGAGCAACATTGCACCTATGGTTTCAAGATCAAAATTGTTGTATAGGCGTTCGAACCATTCGTAATATAGAAGTGTGCCTTTTTTGTCTTTTAACTTGTTTTTTTGAGCCGGAGTAAGTGTTTCAAGATAATTAAAAAGTTTCATTAAACTACCTATATGCAAGCGCATAACCGTTGCACCTGCACCCTGCGAAAAATATATCGCTGTTAAACTATCGATGGCTTTATTTTAGCTGCGAAATACAGCGCCAAGCAAGGCACGCCGATATAGCTGATGAGGCAAATATCGCGCGCAAAAAAAGCATCTGTCACATACTTTTGCGCTACTGACTGGTTATTCGTACGCTAACCGCACGAATAACCATCAGCAGGTGGAGGAGATGATGTGCACCTTAGCCGCTTAGGAGGAACGACATTATTTTTTTCGAAAGGTGCACTTTTTGGCAAAGAAGTCAAAGCAGAAGTAACTTTTGCCGTTACTCCAAACTTTTCTTTCCTAACAATAGTATGACAGAACGTTTGATGCAACAAAACGCATTTTAAATTCCGAATCTGTGCGTAGTGTATGAATTTGATTTTTTTCCTGTTTTACACTTTTTGGTATTACCCGGTTTAGAAGCTTGTTCGGGCATGTTTGATAGCATAATTTTTGATTTTTTGAATAAGTGTGTCAAACATGGCATTTTAGTAAAATTGGGTCTGTAGATCCAGATCATAGTGTCCACTCCTTTCTTTAGTTTTGATGTCTGTCTTTTTTAAGGTCAGATATCTGTATTTGATGTCGGTAATACCGCGATTCAAACCTTGTTTTTAAATTCTGGAAATGAGAAAATAGAAAAGGTATGTGCTAACCCTACATGCTATCGAACATTTTCAGTTGAGTTCGGCAATTCCAAACATATATATTGCAGTGAAGAATGTAGCAATTGCGTGAGGCAGAGGCGGCATAAAGCAAAAAAAGCCGCATACAATGAGAAGACCGGCGTATTAACGAACTCATAAACTGTTTTAAGGCGAGAAAACTTTTGTATTTTTAAACTCGAAAAGATAATTTTTCACTAAATCCCCAAAAAGCTTTTGGTACAGTGCGCTTTCTTTCATAATGTTAGTGACGGAATACACAGATTGGAGCTCCGATCATTCCGAAAATAATATTTATGGAGGGCAACAACATGAAAAACAAGAAAGATTATTTTGAAGTAAACTGTGCAATCAATCATGGAGGGTATCTAAAACTTAAGCTACCGTATACCGTGCACGGAGATTTCGAACGCACGGTATCAAGCGGTGATGAAAAACTTATGGTGAGGTTAGTAGAGCTTTTCGGTGAATACGAACTTCTCGGATATGCAAAACGACAGGTATACCAAGCTCTGATTTTGCAAAAAGCTGATCAGATTTCGACGATTGATGATCTGCTGACTTGCCTTAAAGCAGTAAGACTTTGTACAACTTTATGCGGGAATGATTGAAACAAAAAAGACGGCGAGCGTAAGCTTTCCGTCTTTTTCATTAAGAATACAATATAAGATTTTTGCATATAATACTGTTGACAAAATCACGGTACCGTGATATAATGGTTGTGAAAGGGGAGATATTGATGCCGGTAATTTCAAGATTTTACGGAATAATTATTCGTATGTATTTTCAGCAATCTGAACATAATCCGCCACATTTTCATGCAATTTACGGTGAGCACGTGGCAGCAATAAATATTGCGGACGGCACGGTTATAGAAGGAGAGTTGCCTAAGAAAGCTTTGGAAATGGTGACCGAGTGGAATTCTATACACAAGGACGCACTTTTGAAGATTTGGGAAACTCAGGAGTTTGTTCCGCTTTCTCCCTTGGAATAAAGGAGGCTTTATTATGTTTCATAAGATCAAAGAAGTAAGCGCTTTGCCGGAACACAAAATCAGTGTACGGTTTTCTGAAGGCATAACAAAGATATATGATATTGCGCCTCTTTTCGATAAATACAGTTTTTTTGCTCCGTTAAAGGATAATGCCGCGTTGTTTGCCTCGGTTACAGTTGATCAGGGGGGCTATGGAGTTGTATGGAATGATGATATTGATATTTCCTGCGATGAGATTTGGGCAAACGGTACAGAAATCGATACCCCTTTTGATGGCCTTATGGCTTTCAGCGATGCGACATTTTTATGGGATCTCAACGAAAGCACTTTGCGTAAAGCTATTTCATACGGCAAGCTTGTAAACGGCGTGGATGTATGTAAGTTTGGCAAACAGTGGGTCGTGTCTGTTAGTGCCATGAAAAGGGAATACGGCGAGCCTCGTCGAGCGTAAAAAAGTATTTAATATAAGCACAAAATCCCGAAAGCCAATTAAGGTTTCCGGGATTTTGCTTTTAAAAGGTGGTTATTGAGTCGCAGTATCGGAGATAGCTTTTGCAATTTTTATGCCTTCAATAAAAATAAGGTTTTCGGCATATCGTTGTGCTTCTGTACGGCGGCTAAGATAATCATCCAACATCAGTCTTTGCTGTGGCGACAATTTTGATACCAGGTTGTCAAGTAAATCTGATGCCGCATCAAGACGCTCGTTGTAGCCTTTATCGTTTATCTTACATCTTGATGGGTTGTAGTCGCCGTTATAAAGCTTGTGGAGCAGTGGATTTCCCTTTTGTTCTTTTTCCACTTTAATTACTTTAAGGCATCCGTTTTGCACTGAGATTGCTTCCGGTTGAGAAAATTTTCCTAAAAAGTGTTTGATCTGACCGCCGGTCAAAGATGTAAATCCGAATTCTGTTTTATTAACGATGACAAAAGAGCCGTATAGCAGATCAATTACCTTTCCACTTTGGTCGGTTAACACTCTGCAAAATGGCTTTCCGTGTGCTGTGGCATCTTTTTCTAACAAAATTGCAAGATTCGGAAATTTGTCGTATGGATGAAGTGTTTCAATTTCTTTTGCACAAAGCAGTTCTTTGATTCCATCTTCTCGGTACGATACTTTCTGCACTTTTGCCGCACAATTCGGCGACACATAAATTGCTGTGATCATGTTTTTTCTTCCTTTCGTGTTTTGTTATTTTGAAGTCATAATTAAGGCGCGCTCCTGTTATGTATGCTTCTGATTATAGTATGAGTGAAACTGAGTTGCAATAATTTGTAATACATCTAAAACACGACATAGAAGAATATGAAAAATTATCACTTAGTCATAATAACGGAATCTTCTTAAATCTGTTGCATTGATGAAGAGTTTATGCTATAATATTTGTAATATTTTAAACTTGTTTTAATAGGATATTTATATTTGTTTGCCGATAAAAGACTATTAATTATTAAAAGTAAATACTATTATTAATTGGTGTTTGTTGCTTGGTAATGAAGTTTTAATAATTAGTAATTCTTTTTTGTTTGTTTTACGATGCACATCTATAGAATATTGGTTGTGCAATTAAAAATCTGGAGGGGTTTTTTCATGAAAAATTCGCTAAAAAGAGTTATCAGTTGTTTGTGTGCGTTGTCTATTCAATTTTCAAGTTCAGTTAGCATGTTTGCCGAAAATGCGAATGTTGCTGATGATGCACTTGTTGGAGTTGAAAATAGTGAAAGCCATGAAATGATTTTTGACACAACCAGAAATACTTCAAACGAGAAAGTTCAAGATGAATTAGAGCTTTTAGAAAGAAATGTATCTGAAGAAGTGGCTCAAACTGTTTCTGAAGAATTAGAATTGATGTCAACAGGTAATACATATAAGAGTCTTACATACACAATAAGCAACGATCAAGTTATTATTACTGATTGTGAAGAATCTGTGACCAGTATAGTTGTTCCTGCGCAGATTGACGGAATGAATGTTGTTGAAATCGCATCGTATGCTTTTCAAAACTGTACACAGCTTAAAAGTTTGATATTGCCTGAAGGAATAATAAGATTAGGTCACCATATAATATCGGGAACAAATATAAGTAGTATAACGATACCGTCAACCGTTACATATTCCGGAGAGGATAGTTACGCTAATCTTTTCAACGGAGCATTGGCAGGATGTGCGAGTTTGAAGG
>JAZSGA010000110.1:0-1627 GCA_045532495.1 Eubacteriales bacterium
GTGTTCTTTAACGCACCCAAAAAGATACCTGCAGGCACCTTTGTAAAAGTCAATATCACCGATGCGGTTGAATATGATCTGTACGGAGAAGCTGTATTATAATTAAAGGAGCATACATATGAATCTTCCAAACAAACTCACGATTTTGCGTGTTATACTTATACCGTTTTTTATGCTGTTTATTCTGCTTCCCGATTTTTCGGGCATAAACCGCACGGTATCCGACATTGTCGCCGCCGCCATATTCGGCATTGCATCCTACACAGATTACCTTGACGGTCACATTGCACGCAAACAGAACATTGTAACCAATTTCGGCAAATTCATGGATCCCATAGCCGACAAGCTCATGGTTTTCGGTGCGTTCCTTTGCTTTATGGTTTCTCAGGCCTTTTCACCTTTATACCGCTATATATTTGCCATAATAGTGTTTGTGGTATTGCTGCGTGAATTTGCCGTAACCTCCGTGCGCCTTGTGGCACAAAGCTCCGGTGGTAAGGTTATTGCCGCAAACATGGCAGGCAAAGTTAAAACCGTTTCGCAGATTGTTTTCATCCTGCTGGCACTTCTTGAAAAGCACATTTTTGCCTTCAGCGAATTTATGGCAACATACATTCCGCTCACCTGCTTATCCTGCATTGTGATGCTTGTATTTACCGTGATTTCGGGAATAGGCTACCTTGCACCCAATATGCAGTACCTTGATCCCAACAAATAATTCCCGCGGAGGTATCCGTAAATATGTTCAAAAACCTTATATACGATCTTGACGCCATCCGTGAGCGCGACCCTGCGGCGCGGGGACGGCTTGAAATATTTCTTCTGTATTCAGGCTTCCATGCGGTGCTTTATCACCGTGTGGCACACTTCTTTTACAAACACAAAATGAAGTTTATTGCCCGTATGATATCACAGCACGCACGTTTTTGCACCGGAGTGGAAATACACCCCGGCGCACAGATAGGCCGAGGTTTGCTTATTGACCACGGTGCGGGTGTTGTTATAGGCGAAACAGCAATTGTCGGCGATAACTGCACCATTTACCAGGGCGTTACTCTTGGCGGTACAGGTAAAGATGTAGGCAAGCGTCACCCCACCATAGGCAACAATGTAATGATCGGTTCCGGCGCCAAAGTGCTTGGTCCTTTCAGGGTAGGCGACAACGTGAAAATCGCCGCCGGCGCTGTGGTACTTAATGAGATTCCCGATAATTCCACCGCAGTCGGTGTACCTGCACGAGTAATTTCTCGCAACAAAACTGCGCCATCCCGTGACTGCCTTGACCAGGTACATATCCCCGACCCCGTTGCACAGGAAATATGTAAGCTGCGTGCCGAAATTGAAGCCCTTGAAAAGAAAATAAACGAAATAGCAAAATAACCGAAAGGATCTACCATAAATGAAGCTTTACAACTCCCTTACACGAACAAAGGACGAATTTGTCCCCATCGATCCAAAAGAAGTAAAAATGTACACTTGTGGCCCCACAGTATACCACTTTGCACATATCGGCAATCTGCGTTCTTACATAATGGAAGACGTTCTTGAAAAGTATCTCCGTTACGTGGGTTACCCCGTAAAAAGAGTTATGAACATAACCGATGTAGGACACCTTTCCAGCGATGCC
>JAZSGA010000258.1:0-3060 GCA_045532495.1 Eubacteriales bacterium
AGGCAGCAGAAACACCATGGCATATTTGGGTTATAAGAACGGGACATCGAATGTGCAAAAGCTTGTTAACTACAGCAAAGGACTTGCCGACAGGTACAGCAACAGCGACCTTGCAAAGTTTGCCACAGAAATCGAAGCCAAAATCAAGGCAGGAAAGGATATAACGAGCATAGATATCCTTACGCTTGAAACCATGTCTATTGATACCGAAACAAAAAATGCTCCGAAGGCAAAAAGCACATCGGGGCAGTATATCGGTACCGCAGAAAAAACAACAAGCGATACTGCTGCTATTATTTCCGAAGACGGTTTTGTTGAGAGTGCGCATACTGTTGATTCCTCTACGCAAGGCACTGGAGTATCCGTAACCGAAAACGATGTGAGATTCGATATGTCCGGTACTTCAAAAAATCAAGCAAATGACGCAACACACACTCAAAGTGCTTCGACATCAGGCATATTTGATAAGAAAGTCGGAACAAAGAACAATTTTGCATCGCAGGAAGAAGTCAACGATTATATAGATTACGCTTATATATATGCAGAGGAGACTAATGAAAAAGGCAATCTCGACTTTCCAAAGCAAAAATCTGTAATCGTAATCGGAAAAACTGATGACAAACTTGCAACGGAGATAATGCAAAACTACGGAATTGACATTTCTGATTCCTATCATGTTATCAACGATAACGATATACGTCATATTAAAAATTCACACGGAGAAGACACAAACGAAAAATATCCCATTACAAAAGAAGACCAAAAAAAGATTCCCGATATAATCAAAAACTATGATGACGTAATTTATTTAAAATCAAACGGTGGTAAAGAAGGTATATACTATGTCAAACAGCACAATGGTGTAACTTACTACCTTGAAGCAATACGTGACGGCGGTAAAGTGTTATCAAACAAGCAAATGATAAAAGTAGCCACCGGTACAATTCCCGGGATTCCCGGCCTTAAAAATGCAATATATAAAAAATGGAACATAGCCTCCGCTCCGAATAACAACAATGTTCCTCGGATGTACGTCCAAGACGTTAAGAATGGCTATGTCCCTCAAACAGAAAATGCGCAACCCGCCGATGTAAAAACCCCCGACGCGACGTCCGAAAACGATTTTGCTCATACTCCTGCTGATAGCATTACTGCTACCGTTACAAGTATAACCGATGGCGGAGAAAATGTCAATACCCAGTATATGCAGAACACGGAAAACAATACCTCTGATACAGCAGGCAGATTTATTGACAACAGCGACGGCACGATGTATAATGGAAATAACGAAAACGAAAGCGAGGATACAAGCAGCTATGGAAGAATTCGTAGTAACCAAGGAGCTCCTGGAGGAATTCCGCAAAGTTCCGGCAACGGTGGAGGGAATAATGGAATTTATGGATACTCACAACCGCGAGGAGCGCATAGCGTTCAACAATCATATGACTCAAGAACAAGCGGAAGCGGCGAAGGAATACGGAAGAATAATCATGAGAAATGCACCTCACTATTAAAAGATTTAGGAATAAGCGGTAATTTTTCGCAAAATTTGTATGATTCGGAAAACTGCGAGTACATGGACTATAGCGCCTTTGTGAAGCAAAAAACAAAGGAAGGCTACATAATTGATATCGTTGGAAATCGCCTTGTAGCATACAAGGGCGTAGCAGATGCAAATATAAGCGCCGAATATTCCGAATGGCTGAATAAGGTATCCGATACCGGGGCGGAAGTTATCTTTTCATCTTCCTCGATAGAAATATACAGCGACGGTTATGTTTTAACTGTACCGGGTGCGCATATAAACTTTGATGACGAAAGCAAAATATACTTAAACACAACCGAAAATTTTGAAAACGAATCCGTAAAAGACCACGAGCTGTTTCATTATTTTTATGCAAATTTCCCTGATGAAACCGATGAATTTGTTGAGTTTCTGTTTCAAAATATCGATACAAGCAATAACAACTTCCAGGGTGTTATTAATGATCTTTGCGCAGGTTATGCTTCAGGCGATGTATACAGCGATAGGAATATTGACAAAATTACCAACGAACTCACCGCCTACTTTATAAGCTCATTGCCATCGGATTCAAGGAGGGCACATGTCTTCAACGATGCCCTTAAGGACAAAGCTGCAGTTGAGCGCAAATACGAGGAGCTTATAACCAAAGTAACGCAAAAGGCTGCGGAGCAAAACCGCAGCGAAGCAACATCGGACAACATTTCCGCACAGAGCTTTGTCAATGAACCTACTGCCGTGGCTAAAGCTGACGATGTATCAGTAACCGAGATATCCCCCGAAGTACGCAGAAATTTTGAAGCAAATGCCGTAAATGTCAACGATACAAAAGGCACACGCAGCTACGGTGCAGAAACTGTGCGGGTTTTACGCAAATTAAGCAATGCTTTTGGTGTGGATATATTTATCGGCGACAGTGAGGATCTCGGTGCCGACGGTTATTATGTTCCGGCAAAAGGCGACGGGCGTGCAAAGGTATACCTCAATGCAGGCGGAACAAAGCCGCTGCAATCCGTTGTAAAGCACGAAATTGTGCATATGCTCAAAAAAACATCGCCCGAGGCATACAGCCAATACCGGGATTTTGTTGTGGATGCCTACAAAAAGAAATACGGCGATGCCGCATTCGAGCAGCAGATTGAAAGCATTACCACGTTTTACAGCAACAGTGTCGGCAAAAAGCTTAACCGTCCCGATGCCATTGAAGAATTCTGCGCCGACACGGCAATGGATCTTTTCAACGATCCTGCAACTGCACGCAGATTTGCCTACGAAAACAAAAATGCCGCACAGCGCCTTGTGATAGCCGTAAGACGTGTGTTGGGTAAGCTGGCATCCGTTTTATCGGGCAGCAAAATAACCACCCGTGAGCAGGCTGTAGAGGCTCTGACGGGCATTGGCACGGTAACATACAACTCCGACGGCACAGTAACACGTATGCATGAGCCCTACAGTGATCACGTAATTCCCCGTCCGCTTGATGTTTCAACGCTGCTGGAAGCCGAAAGGCTGCTTACCGATGCGTTGATGGGGAAAGC
>JAZSGA010000088.1:0-6937 GCA_045532495.1 Eubacteriales bacterium
GTATTGTCCTTCCTAAGACCGCTTGGCCTCCGACTTGATGTAGCTGCGGCGGCGGCATTTACTGAATAAACCCTTTTGCAAATGGCAAATAATAACGGTCACTGCGTGACCTACACCTCATCAGTCACCTGCGGTGACAGCTTCCCCTCATAAAAACTTCGTTTTTAGGGGAAGCCTTAATAGCCTCCCGAAAAACAGCGTATTTTCTGAAAAACGAAGTATTTTCCGTGAGGTGGATTTTGCGAAGCAAAAGACGGAGGGAGAGATATGTGTACGCACTTGTTTATTTGCAATCAAGCAAAAAACGTTCCTCACCCAAGGGGGTATCGCCCCCCCTTGGGAATCCCACTCGTTACTTTTTTCTTATATAACAAAAAAGTAACCAAAAAAGAACCTTGTTTTTTACGAAGTTCATGCGGCAAATATAACCTTTTTGGCGCACGCTGGCATAACGCCTTTTTACGGCAGATTTACATGTGCCTTTTCCGCAACTGCGTGCGGATTTATTGTACCAACTTTTTACCGATATCAAAAAATGTGTTGGGGTATAAACGGCAACCGATATGACGGGAGTAGCCTATTTGCCTTCCTTGCGGAAAACTGCGTATTTTCCAAAACACAAAAAGGCTGCGGCATATACCGCAGCCTTTTAAAATCATATATCGGTATCAGCCTCTGGGTGCAAGACCTTCGGGTATATCCAGCACCACGGGTTCGATTTCGGGATCTATAACGATAACCACAGCGTTCTTGTCACCCCAGCGGTTGCGTATCTGCTTTTCCGCTTCATAGGTGCATATAACGGAGGAGCCGCGGAGATTTCCGAGCGCTTTGCCGTAGGTCTGGATGTAAATGTTTTTATCCTGTATTTCGGTGGCGTTGGACGGCAGGGTAAGCAGATCGCCGTTACCGCGGTCGAAAATGTTGTATTCTGCAATACAGTTGCGGTTTTCGGAAAGGGTGGAGCCACAGTAAAGCTGACAGCCTCTGTAGCGCACAATGGATCCCCAGCCGTAACCGCCAAGGCGAAGCACGTTGTATGCCGAGCGCACATTTTCGGTTATTCTTGTGTAGGTATCTTCTTTACCTTTAAGCTCGGCGGCTGTGGGCGGAGCGTTGTAGAACTCAATGCCCCAGAACACGTATTCCATAAGGTTGGAAAGGTATTCTACATTCTTCTGTATGCAGTCGCCTGTGGTGTGCGATCTCTGGTGGGTAACTGCGGTATCGTATATCTGATACATCCAGTTGTTTTCAACATAGTATCCGTCACAACCGCCATAAACCTGCACGGCGTTACCGTAGTTAGTTGCGGCGCCTGTGTGGTTAACGCTGAGTACCGATCCGCCAAGCCACGAGAACACGCAGTTTGTTACACGGATATTTCGGCATGTGCCAAGGGAAATGGCATGGGCACCGGTAAACTTCATGGCAAGGTTATCGAAAATAACATTTATGGGCGCACCGTCGAATATGTGAACCTTTTCGCCGATCTCAATGGATTTGAATCTTGAACCGGGGTTGCCGGATTTGCTGTAGAGGTAAAGGTCGCCTGCTCTGTTTACGTTGAAATCGGGCAGAACGGAATAGAACTGAAGATCACCGTTGAGCTGTTCGGGACCTTTAAAGCCCAGGGTGTTTTTGTTCATTATAAGACCGTAGGATTCTTTGTAGGAATCTGCACTGTAATCAAACAGATCATGGTCAAAACCAATAATACCCACGTTTGTAAGCTGTTCGGTAAGCTTCCATACGTTGGGCCACTCGGTTTCTTCCCAAAGGGCAGGATCGGCATAGTTCTTTCTGGACTGCATGATAAGAGGCTTGGGGCCTTCGCCGTAGCTTCCGTAAATAACGCCGTTAAGAATTCCTGCGTTGCCGCGGTAAATACCGCCGCGTTCAAACAAAATCGCAGTGCCCTTTTTGGGGAAACGGATTTTTGAAAGCGCTGCCATGGTTTTCCAGGCGGTTTCAGGGGATGTACCGTCGTTTTCGTCGTTACCGTTCTTTTCGGAAATGTAGAATTTTGTGGTTATCTGATCGCCGTAAATATCTTCGGTGTTGGGGGTGTTAAGCACATCCTTTTTCATCTGTTCGGATATAACGTCCACACCGCGGCGGATTGCATCTGCGCTTAGGCTTGCGGAATTATCGTAAAGACCTTTTACATATTCTTCCGCATTCTTACCTGTGAGGGTGTATTCCTGCATGATTTGCTTGGCTGTCCAGGTAACGTTTTCGGCACCGGATGCGGCAAGGATCTGATCCTTTGCCCAATGGTCGGCAATATCGCCGAACGAAATGCTGCCTGCCTGGCCGTTGGGGTTTCTGCCAAGGTAGCGGTTAACCATGGTAACAACTTCCGCACGGGTAATATTGTTATCGGGCTTGAATGCGCCGTCCTCGTAACCGTTTACAATGCCGTTTGCAGCGGCATAGGTGATGGCGGTCACATATGTATTTTTATCGGAAACATCGGAAAAGTTTTTAACTTTTGTGGAGGATGAAGCGTTTTCGAGATTATCTATACGGTAAAGAAGCTCGGCAAATTCCGCACGGGTAATGTTCTGATCGGGCAGAATTTTGCCGTTAACTTCAAGCTTTTCAAGCACGCCAAGAGCCTGCAAAAATCCTGCATAGGGAGAATACCACGCGTCTGCGGCAACGTCGTCATAATCCGCCGTGATTCTGCCCTTGAGGGCGTTTTCGTCGGTTATAATTCGTGTTATAAGGGTAAAAGCCTCTGCCCTTGTCATGTTTTTCTGAGGAGCAAAGGCGCCGTCGGAATAACCTGCCACATAAACGGCATTTTTGTTTACCTGAACGGCAAGAGCATCAAGCACGTTAAGGGCAACTTCGCCTGCGGGCAGAGAATATTTGCCGTTTTGGGACGCCTGTGAGGTGCCGTTTACAGATATTGAATAAGCAGGAATTCCGTATTTGTTTGTAACAAGGAACATTCCGTCGGTGCTGTCATAGGTGCATATGCCGTCGGTTACACGGATGATGTACTGAGCAACTCCTGCGGGAATTTGCACACCTGCATCGGCACATATAATTGTTTTGCCCGAAACAGTTCCTGCGCCCTTTTTGATTTCGTTTACCGTGCCGCCGTGGATGCTTACTGCAACATCACCGGTAACGGAGCCCGATTCGGGACCTACAGTGAGTGTTTTTACGGAGGTGTTTTTAAGGGCTACAGAGGTGTTGCCGGTAACGTTACCGGAAATACCGCCTGCATAAAGGGAGCCTATTTCGGAATCGGTAACAGTAACTGTGCTGCTGCCGGTGGCATCGCCGCCGTTGCTTCCTGATGCAAGTGTGTTTATTTTTGCATCTGCAATCTTGTAGATGGAGCTGCCGTTAACTGTTTTGCCTTTAACAGCACCCGTAACAATGTTTCCAAAGGTGCCGCTGCCTATGTTTACGTTGCTGCTGCCGGATGCAAGATCGCCGGGAGCAATCGAAACGGGGTTGGGGTAGGTTATGGCATTTTCGCCGCCCGAAACGTATTTGGTGTTGAAGAAGGAATCAAATTTGTTGAGAGTGGTAAGGGTGTGGTTCCCTGTGAAAATATAGCTGTCGGCAGCCATGTTGACCGTTACAAAGCTTAATGTAAGGTCGCCTGTGAGCTTGAGCGCGGAAGTGTCTTTTAAATCCAGCACATTGCTTGAAGGATTGCTGCCGGTACCTTCAACGATAACAGGGCCTCTGCCGTCAATATCGGTAAATGTGCCGATGGAAGCTTTGCCCGTGAAGGCAACCTTGCCGCCCTGCGTACCGAGAGCCTTGAAAGCATCGGAAAAGCTTTTGTAGGTTTCGTAGGATTTACCCTCGTATGCCATTTTGCCGAATGAGCTTACAAGAACAACGCGTTCACCGTTTATTTCGTTGACCTTAGCCGCCGCAAAAGCGGTAAACGGAAGGCTTGAAAAAACAAACAGCAAAGCA
Organism: Eubacteriales bacterium; assembly: GCA_045532495.1. Taxonomy (GTDB): domain Bacteria; phylum Bacillota; class Clostridia; order Oscillospirales; family CAG-382; genus UMGS1052. Next base: position 3,952 of record JAZSGA010000088.1, read on the forward strand.
AGCACAAGGGATAAAAGCTTTGTTTTTTTCATATTTTTACTCCTTTTGAATATGCTTTGTGCATATAGTAATACGATAATTATACCACAACAAGGTTTTTTTCTCAATAGTTGCGTTAAGGTGATATTCAACAAAAATAAAAGCTTATTTTTGACATTACAAACAAAGGCTGCGGTTTTCCGCAGCCGAAGTTTTTATGGGAGAAAAGCTTATTCGCCTTCGTAAAATACGGTGGGGCGTTCTTCTTTGAGCAGTTCCTCAATGGTTTTTTCTGCACCGTCAAAGGACTTTACCCCGTCAAATATCCAACCAAGCGCACCGTCACGCTTTTGGATGTAGATGTTGTTGAAAGTGCGGATCTTTTCATCGCCGCCACGGTTGTAACGGACAATGCCGCCTGCGCTGCGGTCATAAATGTTATCGTGTGCAACAAAGTTTACCGTGTCGGGGCAAAGAGTAAAGCTGTTGAACATTGCGGATCCTGCTTCTCTGCCGCGGCTTCCCCAGCCGTAACCGCCCTTGCGGATAAGGTTGTGGTGTATGTCGGTATCGTGAACGTATCTTTCAAGTCCCTTTGCCGGGTTGTTGTAAAATTCTATGGACCAGTGGCAAAGCTCGCAAAGGTTGCCCACATACTGAACATCATCCATAAAGCAGTTGCGTGCGCCTGCGGAGCATTGGTGGGTGATGGCGGTATCGTATATTTGATATATCCAGTTGCCGTAAACGTAGTAGCCGTTGCAATCACCGTAGGTTTCAATGGCGTTGCCAAAGCCGGATGTTCTTCCGCCTGCGTGGCCGTCAAGAATAGAGCCGCCGAGATAGCAGAAAAGGCTGTTGCGCACAATTACGTTTTGTCTGCCGCCCAGACCTGCAATGCCGTGGCAGCCTACAAATTTAAGGTAAAGGTTGTCGAATATAAGGTCGGTTTTGGCTTCGGAGCCGGGGGCAATAAGGGTAAAGCCTTCGCCAAGCTCTATGCTGTCATAAACCTCACCGGGGTTGCCCTTTTCACAGTAAAGGTATGTTATGGCCTCGTCAAGGTGACCGTAAAAATCATATTCCTTGCAAAGCTGCCAGGGACCTTCAAAGCCGTCCTTGCCCACGGTGTGGCGGTAGCACATAATTTCATCGTACTTGCCTATAACATCGGAATGGTTAATGGCTATCATACCCACGTTTTTGGTGCACAGATCGGTGTACCACACGTTTTCATATTCGCTCTTTTTCCAGTATTCCGGCTCGGCATAGTTCATACGGGAGCCGTAAAAACGGGGCTTTAAGCCGACGCCGTAGGCGGAAAATGTCATGTGGGAATGGGGCACACGGATCAATCCGCGCCATATACCGCCGCGCTCAAACAGTATGTTGCAGCCTTCAAAGGTTTTTTCGGGATCGTTTACGTTTTTAAGAGTCTGCCATGCGGTTTCGGGAGTTCTGCCGTCATTTTCGTCGTTACCTGAGTTGGAAACGTAAAATGTGGGCAGCGATGCATCGTATTCGCTGGGAGAGTTTATAATATCCTGCTTCATTTTTTCGGCAACGGTATCGATGCCTTTTTCGTAATCGGCATAAGTTTTAAGATCCTGAGAGTTAAGCCAGTCGATGTAGCCAACTGCGTTTTGTGCAGTTGCAGGAATGTTTCTTTTCATAGCAGTTTTCCTTTTCTGTGAAAAAATTTGTTTTATAAAACGGCGTGTGCCGTAAAACACTTATTTTGCAAAATAAATTCGCGGGCGTTCCTCACGCAACAGCTCGGAAATGTATTTTTCCGCATCCTTAAAGGGTTTGTGCCCGTCAAGTATCCATCCAAGATCACCGTTTTGGCTTTGAATATATACGTTGCCGAACATACCAATTTTTTGGTCGCCGCCTTCGTTGTAGCGCACGATTGCACCTGCGCTGCGGTCAAAAATGTTGTTATGCGCCGTAAAGTTTTGGGTATCCGGTGACATGCCGAAGCTGTTGAACAATGCGGCACCATCCTGCCTGCCGTAGCTTCCCCATCCGCAACCGCCGTGGCGCAGAATGTTGTGGTGGATAAAGGTGTCGTGGCAGTAACGCTCCACACCTTCTTTGGGCAGATTGTAGAACTCTATGGACCAGTGGCAATACTCACAAAGGTTGCCGATATAGCGGATATCCTCCATAAAACTGGGGTGCTCGCCTGCGCCGCACTGGTGGGTTATGGCGGTGTCATAGATCTGATACATCCAGTTGCCGTAAATGTAATATCCGCGGCAGCTGCAGGTTTCAACAGCGTTGCCGTAGCCGGTTATCCTGCCGCCTGCGTGACCGTCGAGAATAGAGCCGCCCAGATAGCAGAAAATGCAGTTTTTAACGGTTACGTTTTCGCGGCAATGCAGCCCTGCAATGGCATGGCAGCCAACGAATTTTATACACAGATTGTCAAAGGTAAGGTCACGCACGGCACCGCCCGATGGCTGAATAAGGGTGTAGCCTTCACCAAGCTCAATGCTGTTATATACTTTTCCGGGATTGCCGTGGGGGCAGTAAAGGTAGCATATTTCCTCATCGATATGACCGTAAAAATCGTATTCATTTTTAAGATCCTGCGGCCCTGTGAAGTTATCCCTGCCTATGTGGTGACGGCGGCACATTATTTCGTCATACCTGCCTGCAACATCGGAATGGTTTATGGCAACAAGCCCCGCATTTTTTGTACAGATATCCGTGTACCACACGTTTTCGTATTGGCTCTTTTTCCAGTATTCCGGCTTTGCGTAATTGCGCATTGAGCCGTAAAGACGGGGTTTTATGCCCACTCCGTATGCCGAAAAGGTCATATCGGAATGGGGAATTGATATACTTCCGCGGAAGATACCGCCCCGTTCAAAAAGAATATTGCATCCGTCGCAGGTTTTTTGCGGATCGTTTATGTTTTTGAATGTCTGCCAGGCGGTTTTTGGGGTTTTGCCGTCGTTTTCGTCATTTCCGTGATTGGAAATGTAAAAGGTGGGTTTGC
>JAZSGA010000070.1:0-2794 GCA_045532495.1 Eubacteriales bacterium
ACTTTCCAAGGTATACAGAAAAGTCGGTTTTTATCAGAAGCCGCAGTAATCGGTGTGTAAAATCGTTTAGGAGGAATTTACAGTGAATTTTACTGAAATCAGTCATGAATCGCTTATATACATCGGCATAGCCATGATATGCGCGGCTTGTATTGCTTTTACCATGACGCCGCTTGCGCGTGTAATGGCATATAAAATAGGCGCGGTGGATGTACCCAAGGACAAACGCAGAATGCACCGTGTTGCCATGCCGTTGCTTGGCGGAATCGCAATTTTTGCCGCATTTGTTATTACAACCCTTGCTTTTTGCGATCTTACCACAAACACTCTGCAAATATTCGGATTGCTTTGCGGATCTGCAATTATTGTTGTTACCGGAGTCTTTGATGACAAGATCAGCCTTAATCCCCTGTTAAAACTTTTCTTGCAGATTCTTGCAGCATGCGTAGTTGCATTTTGCGGTGTAAGAATAGAATACATCGGCGGTCTTATCAATCTTGGAAACCTTTCCATACCCGCAACCGTTTTCTGGATTGTTGCCGTAACCAATGCGGTTAACCTTATCGACGGACTTGACGGTCTTTCATGCGGTGTTTCTGCAATCTCGGCGCTTTCCATACTTGTATCCTCGTTCTTTATGCCCGATATGCCATATTTTGCCATACTGTTAACGGCAATCCTTGCAGGCTCCTGCATAGGTTTTCTTCCCTACAACTTTAACCCTGCAAAAATATTTATGGGCGATACCGGTGCCATGTTCCTTGGTTTTTCCCTTTCTGTAATATCAATTCTCGGTGTTTTTAAAACCGATGCCATTATTTCTTTCTGCGTTCCATTTATAGCTTTCGCTGTGCCTCTTTGCGATACGGCTTTTGCTTTTATACGCAGAATACTTCAGGGTAAGAGCCCCTTCTCTGCCGACAGAGGTCACATTCATCACAGACTGATCGATATGGGCTTTAATCAGAAACAGACAGTTACCATCCTTTATGCCATAAGTACCATATGCGGTATTGCGGCTATACTGTGGGCTATTAACCGTCCTGTTGGCGGCATAGTTGTAATTGTAAGTGCCATTGTTATTCTCTTTATCAACTGGCGCTTTATCACCAAAAACGATGAAACAAGACAAGAAACAGGTCTTGGTCTTGCCCACCTTCCCCAAGCACAAGGCATTAAGGATGAAGGTTTTACAAACACCCGTGCCGATGTTGCTTCATCGCAGTCGGAAATAAACTCAAATAAATAATACAATAAAAATATGCACAATGGAGCTTTGAAATGAACAAAAAAACATTTGCTTTTGAACTGATAATTATTTTATTTGCAATAGTTCTCGCTGTATGTGCATATTTTTATTTTTCCAGATCTCCCGCAAGTGAGAATATAACCGAGACCGATCCGGATGTTCCTACAAAGGTTGTAATACCCGGTGATGACGAAAAAATTTTTAACAGCATCAACGGCGAAAAAAATGAGTCAGTTACTGTTTTTCCTGATGTTTCTCATGATAATGTAAAGGTTTTGCTCGAAAAATCCAGAACTCCCGATTCTTTTGCATGGACATTTAAAAGCTCTTTACACTCATCAAAGAAAGTTCTTGAAGAAACGGGCATACTCATATATAACGGCAGCAACTACAAAATAGAACTGTTTGACAGCAAAGGTCAGCTCACCAAAACGGTTGTGGAAGATTCAGGTGTTGTTTCCATTTCAATAGATAACAGCGTTTCGGAGTTTACTCCGTCAAACTCTGCCTTTGAAGAAGCGGCGGTGCCTGCTGTTTCGGATTTTCTTGATTCCAAAGGCCAGGATTTTTCGTATTCCCTTATCGAAAGCGAATACGGCACTTTGCTATATGCAGAATTTACCAGTTCAAAAGGCGATTTTTCCATGAAGGAACAGTATTATATAAGCCTTGACTACGGTATTGTTGTGCGTGCCGACTGTTTTGAAAACGATGTTATCGTATACTCACTCGAAACCACGGCACTGCATGAGCTTGAGCACGTTAATTGAATATAAGAATAACTGCCAGCAACAGCGGCAACATTAGATCTGTGTTGCTGTCGTTATCGGTAATAAACAGAAGCAGCAGACCTATCAACAGCAGATCATCTGTGTTTATGTTTATTGTTCGCCGGGGTTTTTTGATGAGTTTTTCTTCAATGTCTGCAGCGGATGGTTTTTCCGTAATTTCTTTATGAGTTTCGGAATTTTCTTTATTTATTTGTTCCGAATACATCGCTTCGTTTTTTATAAATGCATCTGCCGAAAAACTGTCGCCGAATGTTTCAACGGGAATATCCTGTTTTGCACCGTCATAGTTTATCCTTGTACTTCTTGTATACATAGTTCACCCCTTATTTAAGCCCCGGTGAGCCGAAAATATCTGAATCCTTGTATGCGTTTATCAGGTTTACAGCACCGAGTGCTTTTATAAGACTATCCACCCGTTGCTGTTTTCGGTTGTTTAAAAACGGCTTTATTGACAGTAAAAGATTTACTCTGTCATCTTTTGGTGATGATGCTTTTTGCAATCCTGACAAGGCCGAAATGACTTCGGAAGGAATTTTTTCTGATATTTCTGTCAATTGCTGTGAATCTGATTCCGCCTCATGGGCATCGGGCTCTTGCTTTGCACTTAATGCCGAAACAAGGCTTGCGATGGTTTTTAGACTTTGAGGGTCTGCAAGTGTTTGTCGTATTTTATCGTTTATCTGTTCGTCCATTGTATCACTCCGTTAAGTTTTCGGTAAGGTTGCTTTTTATTGCTTCAACGGTCTTGGGATCC
>JAZSGA010000198.1:0-7586 GCA_045532495.1 Eubacteriales bacterium
CCGTGTCGTTTTCAAAAAACGAAAGCTGGCCCGGAATTTGCGGAAGCTGCTCTATGGTTGCAAAACTGCTGTCATTTTCCAGCTGCGAAAGCTTTTTGGGCAGGGCCTGCTCTGTAATATAACCCGTGTCGTTTTCAAAAAACGAAAGCTGACCGGGCACCTGCGGAATGGCATCCTGCGTTACATAGCCCACATCGTTTTTTAGCTGTGATACCGATTTTGGTACAGCCTGCTCCATTTTTTCAAGCAGCTGGGCATAAAGATCCGGCGTGGGAGGTATGGGCGATGTACCGTCATCGTGAAAACCCGATTTGCGGATGTTAACACCGCAGGCAAGGGTGGTTATGCGGCGGCAAGCACCGCTTTGCTGACCAAACACCGAAATTTCCACATTGCCTGCGCAAAGCTCCGATGGCAACATGCATTTATCGGCATCAAGCACCACGTTGTAGGTGGTGCCGTTTTGTGTAAACTGAGCTGTTTTTGTAAGCCCGAACCAATCCGGGCTAAAACAGAAGCTGGCGGTCAGGTAATCTATGCTGTCCCCCGCAACGGGCGAATACTCGCATGAGATGCTCTGACCGTTTACGTTTAAACGTAACATGGTAAAAATCCTTTCTCAATATAAAAAATTGCATCTCCGCCAAAGCATTTTGCCGCTGCGTTACGGCGCTTTTTGCGTATATTTGTTCCCAACCGCACAACAAAGCAGAACTACTGTTTGTTAAAGATATTATATCTCAAACAAAAGTGCTTGTCAATAGTTTTTTAAAAAAATGTTGTTTTTTATTGACTTTTGCATGCCCGGGTTATATAATTTAATCAGTTAAAACAAATACGGAGGTGTATTATGAAAAAATATCTTCTGCCCGAAAACGGCAGTTTTTACAAGGCAAATCTGCATTGCCACAGCACCTGGTCCGACGGCACATTTTCGCCGCAGGAGCTTAAGGATCTTTACAAGGCACAAGGATATTCCGTTCTTTGCGTAACTGATCACCGCGGTCTGTTCAGCCATTATGATCTTGATGACAACGAATTTATAACCCTCACGGGATACGAGCTGGATTTTAACGAGCCCCACGGGAAGGATTACAGCGATTACATAACCACCCATCTTTGCGCCATTTCCAAAAAAAAGGAAGGCTTTGTACAGCCCGGACTTGATCCAAATTACAGCGTGCCCAAAATGAAATGGTCTGTGGATCCCGAAAAAAAGGCTCTTACCCGTCCCGACGGCACTGTTTTCCGTGATGACCACGCCTACACCAACGTGCAGTATGTTATAGATACCCTGCGCAAAAACGATTTTTATGTAACCTACAACCACCCCACCTGGTCGCTGGAAGATTACTCGGTATATATGCGCTACGCAAACCTCGATTGCATGGAAGCCTATAACCACGGCTGCTATGTTTCGGGCTATGATGAGCACAACGGCAGAGTGTACGATGATATGTTGCGCAGCGGCAAAAAGCTTTTCTGCATGTGTTCCGACGATAACCACAATGCAAGGGACATGTTTGGCGGCTTTACCATGCTAAAAGCGCCTGCGCTCACTTACGAAAACATGATAGAAGCCCTTGAAAAGGGCAACTTCTACAGCTCCACGGGTCCGCTTATAGATTCTTTATGGGTTGAGGACGGCAAGCTTTGCATAAAGGCGGCACAGCCGGTGGAAGCTATCCGCATGATATCCGGCCACCGTTATTGTTCAATGTGGAAAAACTCCGATGGCAGCGGCACAGCCTATGCGGAATTTGCCATAAAGCCCGATTGCAGATATATGCGTATTGAGCTGGTGGACGGTTCAAAACGTGCCTACACCAACGCTTATTACGTTGAAGATATGCTGGGATAACAGCGGCATATCAATAAACTTAATATTTTCTATTCAGAGCCAAAAACAAGGACGGGGAATTTATAAAAACTCCCGTCCTTTTGTTGTTTTTTATTATATATAAATGTAAAAATTCTTTTTATCCATTGACTGCAAATCGGTTTTGTTATATAATGTATTTGTATTATTGTACATTTTTATGTATATGAAAGGAGTACAACCATGAAAAAATCACGTATTTTTTCAATTCTGCTTGCCATCGTTATGGTAATGAGCATACTGCCTGTGGGAACAGGTTTTTCCGCAGTTAAGGCAGATGATTACAAAACCGTTTATGTTTCAAACAGATACGGCTCGGATTCCAACGACGGTCTTACAGCAGAAACCGCAGTAAAAACAATCAAAAAAGCCGTAAACCTTATAGGTACCGCCAACGACGGTACTGTTATGGTGCTTGACGGTAAAGATGCATCGGGCAACGCCGAATATGCGGTATACACCCGTTATTCAGGCGACCAGCCCAATATTTACGGCCCCGACAAGGTTACCATCGATCAGATAACCCAGGACGTTCTTTTCTACGATGCTCCTGCGCACACAGGTACCATCACCTACGAGGGTGATGCCACCGACTCAGTAATCCATTCCGGCGCAAACCATCTTGAACTCCAGGGCCCCACCATATTTAAAAACATAACCTACATCGAAGGTTACAACACAGGTAAAAACCTTGTAACCCGAGGCAACGATTTCCACCTGGAAGGTACGGTTTACAAGCTGGCGGCAGGCGCTCTCAGTTCTTCCTCCAGCGGTGTTGCAAACAGCGGTCTTACCCTTAAGGAAGTGTTCCCCATAGACGTTGTGGGCCGCGGCAACATCACAAAATCCGGTACCCTTACCCTTAATTCCAACGGCACCTACGATGTTATAGGCATCGGCGGCTGGAGCGGCAGCTACACCATTTCCGCTCCCCAGACAGTTGTGGTAAACGGTGCAAACATCTCCACAGGTATTGGCATTGCAGGCTCCAGCGGAAGTATAAACAGTTTTGATATAATCAACGTTGTTATAAATTCCGGCACCGTTGGCAAAATTTATGACCGCGGATCAACCGGCTGCACAGCAAAGGCAGTGCAGGTTATCTGCAACAACGGCATTACCGTTCCCAACACATCCACGGTTGTGGGATCGCTGGGCAACTGGAACATGAACTGCGCAGCCCAGGAAGGCAGCTCACTTTATGTTACCGATACCGCAGGTACATTTACCGTTAACGGCACAAAAATTGCCGTGGCTTCAAGCGCCGATGGAACATATTATTCAAACGACGGCGTTCTTACCGTGCCCGCAGGCACATATGCCGTAAGCTTTGTGGATACCCTTTCCACCCCCGTTACAGTTTCCTTTGACGGTGTTGAGGACGGCAACGAATATTACTCCGGTACAGATATAATTCTGCCCACACTTGAAAACACCTCCACCGCAGATTTTGTGGGTTGGGTATATAACGGTGTTACATACCCGGGCGGCACATCCTTTACCATCCCTGCGGATGTTACCGAAATTGCTTTCACAGCTTCCTGGCTTGAATTTTCCGAAACCTTTACGGTTTATCTTGACGCCGTAAACGGCAGCGATTCCAACAAGGGAACTACAGCCGATGCTCCCTTTTTAACCCTTGAAAAGGCTCTTAATACCCTTGATGCATCCCGCTCTCCCGAAAAGATTCTGGTGCTTTCAGGCCCTCTGGATATTGACGTGGCACTTCCTGCCCACACCAACATGATCACCTTCACCGGCGACGGAGCGGAAGGTACCGAGCTTCGTATTGTCAAGAACAGCGTAAGCCTTAACGGTCCTTATACCTTCAAAAACATCCACTTCAACGTGGTTACCACCGCCACAAAGTTCCTCAACCCCGGCAACGATACATTGCTGTTTGTTGACGGCGTAACATCCGGCGGCAACAACACTCTTAATGTACACTACGGTGCAAGCAATGTGGCTGTGCCCCACCTTGATATAACCATCAGCGGCGGCAACTTCGGCACAGTTTACGTTGGTTCCCACTACAACACAACAGTTCAGCCCACAGCAGGCGCTGATATAACAGTAAACGGCGGCACCATAAAGACCATTGCCCTGCGTGCCGATGGCTATGCCGCAAACCATGTGGGCCTTAAATACACCGAGGACGTTAACGTTACCGTAAACGGTGGTACCATAGAAGCTTTCTCCACCCACGGTACCTACGGCGCAACCTTTGAAAAGGCTCTCACCTTTATTTTCAACAACGGCACAAGCTGCAGCACCATCCCCGATTATACTGCCGCGGGCGGCAAATGGATAATGAAGAGCGCCGATACCACAGGCAACGCCCTTGAAAAATCCGGCACCGCAGGCACCTTCAATGTTATAGGCGGCAAGGTTGCCGTGGCAAAGAATTCCAATGGCGAAGCTTTTTGCTCCGAAGACGGCGTGCTTACCGTACCCTCAGGCACATATGACGTTACATATACCGACAGCATTGATGATATAAAAATCTCCGTAAAATATGACGGCAAGGATGACGGACTTGTTCACATCATGGGTACAGTTCTTGTGCTTCCCAAGCTTTCCGACAAACTGGAATCCACCTTTGGCGGTTGGGAATGTAACGGTACAACCTATAAAGCAGGCGATAAAGTTACTCTTCCCGAAAACGCTTCCGAAATAAGCTTTACTTCCGTGTGGACACCCGTTCCCGGCAGAGCAGTGGCATATGTTTCGGCATCGGGCAGCGATGATAACACAGGCGCCACGGCAAATTCACCCTTTGCAACATATGATAAGGCGTTTGCAGCAGTGGACAGCGCCGATGCAACAGAACGCTATGTTGTTGTTATAGGCTCAATGCCCGTGGATATCAAGCTTCCCACCCATAAAAACATGATTATCTTCACCGGTGACGGCAGCGGAAATTCTCAGCTTTGCTTTGTAAAGAACAGCCTTGCCACCAACGGTCCGCTTACAATACAAAACATCGACTTTGACGTTCAGGTTGCCAGCAAGTTCTTTGATCCTTACGATAACGAGCTTATCATGGGCGAAGGCATAACCGTAAGCAGCACACAAAAGCTCAATGCACATTTCGGCTCCCAGAACTCCAACGGCCCCAAGCAGAACGTAAAAATAAACAGCGGCGAATACGGCAATGTTTACCTGGGCGCATACTATAACAGCGATATCCGCACAACTGCCGGTGCCGATGTGGTTATCAACGGCGGCACAATAAACAGCTTCCAGATAGGCTCTGACGGCTGGCTTGACTCTCACCGCGGCGTTGTATTTACCGAAAACGTAAATATCACCGTAAACGGCGGTACAGTTAAAAAGTTTGTAAAACGCAGCACAAACATGGCTGCAGCTTTTGAAAAAGCACTTACCTTTGTGTTCAACAACGGCACAAACTGCACAGATATTGCCGCATTTGAGCCCAACGGCGGACTTTGGATAATGAAGAGCGAAGATACAGCAGGCTGCTCGCTTAAGCCCACCGAAAATGCAGGCGAATTTGAAGTAATTGGCGGCAAAACAGCCCTTGCAACCCTTTCCAACGGCACACAGTACACGTCTGCCAGCGGCGTACTTGCCGTGCCTGCAGGCACATATACCGTAACCTATACCGATGTGGTTTATTATACCAACTCCGGCACAGAGGTTGAATTTATAACCGATTATGATATCGATCCCGCCGAGCTGCGCCATGCAAAGCCCGAAAACAAGCTGTTTATAGGCTGGTCCGATGAGGACGGCAACGGCGTTACCAAAAAGAGCTTTACCGCAGGCGAAAAGCTTTATGCAAACTATGTGGATTGTGACCTTTCTGTGGGCGGCGACTTTTCCATCCTGGGCGTTCAGGTGCGTGTAACGGGCGTTCCCGGCCTGCGCTTTATCATGGAAAAAACAGATGCCCTTTCCGAAGCTCTTAATGCCACCGAATACGGTGCAATCATCCTTCCTTCCTCTTTCCTTGGAACAAAGGATCTTGTGATGGACGGAAGCTACACCTACGGCGGAAAAACATATCAGCCTGCAAAGGTTGAAGCTGTTAACACCTATAAGGATCACGGCGATAAAATAGATTATACCCTTTGCGTAACAGGCATTGTGAAGGATAATTACAGACGTCTTTACACCGTTAAGGGCTACATAATCTACACCGACCTTCAGGGTACTCAGCAGGTGCTTTATACCGATTATTATTCCACCAACATTTACACTATTGCCAAGGCGGCACTTGCCGATACCGAAGCAAGCTACACCGAGGCACAGCGTGCATACCTTGAAAATATCAGAGATTACGTGGACAAAACAATGAAAGAAGAATACCTTTCCCAGACAAAAACCGACGTTGTAGGCACCAGCGCCGATCCCACCACATGGATCTACCGCCTGGGCGACGGCGTTTATGTGCGTGAATTTGAATATGACACCGGCAAGGGCGGCGATGAGGTCGAAATCGTTCAGATTTCCGATACCCACTTCAACTGGTGCAACGAAAAAGACTTCGAAGAAAATTATCCCGAAACCATGAGCACATGGGAAAACCGTACCGCGTTCCGCTACCCCGGTACCCTTACAGCACTTCAGAACAGTATTGAATACGCTTCCTACTCCGATCAGATCGTTGTAACAGGCGACGCCATCGACTATCTGTCGTGGGGATGCGTAGAGCTGCTTTACAAGTACGTCTGGGATCCTTATCCGGATACAATTATTCCTCTGGGTAACCACGAGCCCGTGCGTAAAATGCAGGGTACCGTTGCAGAATCCACATCTGTTGAAAGCAGATTGCAGTGGATCCAGAGCAACTGGAAGCACGATATTTACTACTCCTCAAAAATACTTTCCAACGATGAAGGCGTTGAAAAGGTTATGGTTGTAAATCTCAACAACTGCTTCAACTACTACTGGGCAGGTCAGGCAGAAAAGCTGGCGGCAGATATAGAAATCGCCCGTGAAAAGGAAATTCCCATCCTTATTTTCCAACACATTCCGCTGCTTACCCGTAACCCCGATGATGCTGAGGTTTTGGCTATGCGTATAAACGATAAAACCAGCACATCTATGAATCTTTACAACGGCACATCTCACATCGGCAGCTCCACATCCGGCGCAAATAAGGATGTTTACGACCTTATCGTTAAAAACCCCGATGTTATCAAGGGTATATTCAACGGTCATATGCATTCCGACTTCTACTCCGAGATCTGGTCCAAAAATGCCGACGGTTCCGATAATCCCGATGTGGTTATTCCTCAGTACACCCTTACGGGTTCGGCTTACGAAACAGGCCATGCACTCAGAATAACCATCAAGTAATTAAATAATATCAAAACAGCTCCGCCACGGATTGACGGAGCTGTTTTTTGTTGTGAGGGGAAGGCAAATAGGCTTCTCCCGTCATATCGGTTGCCATTTATACCCCAACACATTTTTTGATATCGGTAAAAGTTTGGTACAATAAATCCGCACGCAGTTGCGGAAAAGGCACACATAAATCTGCTGTAAAAAAGCGTTATGCCAGCGTGCGCCGTAAAGGTTATTTTTACTGCATGAACTTCGTAAAAAGCAAGGTTCTTTTTTGGTTACTTTTTTGTTATATAAGAAAAAAGTAACGAGTGGGATTCCCAAGGGGGGCGATACCCCCTTGGGGGCTAATAAGGCTCCTCCCCCGGGGGAGCTGGCACGGCGTAGCCGTGAC
>JAZSGA010000044.1:0-3851 GCA_045532495.1 Eubacteriales bacterium
GTTTTCGTATTCCGTTTCCACCCACAAAGCAGGATCGGCATAGTTCTTTTTGGACTGAAGAATAAGGGGCTTGTTGCCTGTGCCGTAGGAACCGTAAACAACACCGTCCTTGGCGGATATCTGACCGCGGTAAACTCCTCCGCGCTCAAACAGCACGGCATCGCCTGCAGCAAGGGTTATGTTTGCAAGGCCTGCAACTGTTTTAAGCGGCTGCGCCTGGGAGGCAGTGGTGTTTTTCTGTGTATTGCCACCCAAATAGGTTTTGGTGTCCCAACCGGATTTTTCGGAAATATAGTAAATTGTGCCGGTTATTTTGTCGTCGTAAATATCAAGGGTGTTGGGGGTATTGAGTATATCCTTTTTCATCTGCTCGGCTATAACGTCAACACCGTCACGGATGGCCTGACCGGAAAGAATTTTTGACTGGTCATAAAGCGCCACAACATATTCCTTTGCGCTGCCTTCAGGCATAACGTATTTGTTGGGGCTGTTTTCGGTGCCCACAGTCCATTTGTTTTCGGAAATATCCGAAGCGGCTGCAGCAATATGTTCCTGTGCCCAGTGGCCGTTTGTATCGCTGAAATCCGCCGTTGCACCGGAATTGGGCAATCGTTTTGCATAGCGGTTTATAAGGGTAATAGCTTCTGCACGGGTAATGTCTGCATAAGGACGGAAGGTGCCGTTTTCATAGCCCATAACAGTACCCTGCTGTGCGGCATGGGTAATTGCGCTGTAGTAAGGATTTTCGGGCAGCACATCACTGAAGTCGAAAAGCTTTGTGGACTTTGAGTCATCGCTTACAAGCAGGGATTCCAGCATGTAAACAAATTCGCCGCGGGTGATGTTGGTGTTTGCGTTGTATTTACCCGCGTTTAACCATTCTTCGGGAAGTATTTTTATGTATTCAAGGTAAGCGGCTGTGGAATAATACCAGTCGGAAACGGAAATGTCCGTAAAGCTGCTGATGTTTTCCTTGCTTTTGTATATGTCTTCTGTGGTGGAAACTTTTGCAATAAGTTCTGCCGCTTCGGCACGGGTAACGGATTTATCGGGACGGAAGGTGCCGTCGGGGTAACCGTTTGCATAGGCAGCTTTTGAGGTGGTGTTGCCGCCCTCGCGGATATAAGTGATTTCCGAGGTGCCTTGAGGCAGGTTAACGTATTCGTCATATACAGCCTCGCCGTTTACCACGGCGTAAAAACCGCGGTTTGGAGTTACTTTGAAAAGACCTGCAGTGTCGGTGGCCTCAACTGTGCCGTTTCTGCCGCTGTATATTATAAACTGGCCTTTTTTTGTAAGTGGAAGCTCTGCGGAAACCATGGTGCCGTTGTTGCATATGAGTGCCGCATAACCGCCCACTGTGTCATCAACGATGTTGCTGTGGTTTACTTTTCCCACATTGCCACCGTTTATGGTTACTATAACATTGCCGCCGATTTTGCCATCGGTGTCATTACTAAAATAAGTGTTAAATCCTATGGTTGCTGTGCTCACATGACCGCCGTTAACGGTAAAGCGCACATCGCCGTTAACACCCTGGGTTACGGCTTTTGGGTAACCGCCGCCCAGAAACAGCGAGCTTATGCTGCCGCCGTTCAAAGTGAGGTTTGTGGAATCGACGGATTTTTTATAGCCTCCATATATACTTCTTGAGGTTTCGCCCACACCGTCATGGATGCAAATGCCGTGGGTGTTGGATGAAACACCCATGCCTATGGTGAAGGGATGACCGCAGGTGTTTATAAAAAGGCTGGAACGGCTGGGCTCAAGGCGGATATATTCCACGGCAGTAGGGCCATGCAGACCGACACCGGTGTAATAAAGTGCAGCATCGGAATAAATTGTACCTGTAACGGGATCTTTTCCTGTGAAAGTGATAAGACCGGTATGAGGATTTTGATAAATATCGGGGTTATGCCATGTGTTGGTAACGTTGCCCATAACAACAATGGTGCCGCCGCCGGCTTGTGATGCTGTTATAAAAGCTTTTGTAATGGTGGCAAAGGGGGCGGATCTTGTACCTGCCGCATCATCGCTGCCGTCGGGACTTACATACACAATAACAGAAGCTGCATCAACTTTTGCAGGCATGGCAATAATTACTGCCGTAAAAATCATAAGTACAGCAAGCATTGCCGAAAGGCATTTGTTTGATTTTTTCATAATTGTTTTCACCGGGCACCTCCGTATTTTTTGAAAAACAAAAATATATATACATAATATATAATAACACCAAAAAGTTTTTTTGTCAATAAAAAGAGCTTTTTGTGTGTCTTGGGAGATTATTAAAAAATGTTTTAGGCAATAATATAATCAAAGCCTGAAAATTTTAAAAGGTTTTCCCATTTCAATGCATTGCTTGAGGGTAAAAGCGGTGCCCCTTGAGTTCATGTCCCAATAGGCATAGATCAGGTCGGCATAAGCCACTATTTGCGTGTTGCGTATTTTTGTGGCAAATTTGCCGTATTTATCAAATTCGGGTTTAAAAACCGTAAGATGTAATTTGTTTTCGGAAGCATAAAGCTCTGCAAGTGTGTCAATACCTGCCGCACCTCCGCTTACTATTTCAGAACAGTTGCGGGGAATGGTGCGCCTGATCATATCATAAGCTTTTTTTGCATCGGGTACATTTCTACAGCCCACAATTGCTATTTTCAAAAAAATCACTCCATTTTTTATAGTTTTTACAAGACATAACGTGCAAAATATCTGTCAATATTAAAGTCAGGTGCGCAACGGCACACCGTAATTAACGAGAAAGCTAAGGAATTTCGGAAAATGTACAAAAAAACAGGGCAACTCAAAAAAGTTGCAAAAAACAAAGGAAAATGCGCACGTCTGATCTACGCTTTGCCTGTGCTGATGATGTGCACCGCATTGCTGGCAGGTGCTTCGGAAAAAGCCATCCCCGACGTTTTTTATACCGACAAGGTGCAAACGGCAGGCTTTGCTCCGCAAACCTCTGTAACGGCGACAAGCGGAAATATCTCCGATAATATATATACCGCCAAGCTTTTCGGAATACTTCCCACAAAAACCGTTACGGCAACATTGCCGTCGGATCTTTATCTTGTGCCCGGCGGAGATGTGTTTGGAGTAAAGTTTTTTACCAAGGGTGTGGTTATAACTGATATGTCCGAGGTGGAAAGCGAGGAGGGCATAATCTGCCCGGCAAAAAAGGCAGGACTTAAAAACGGAGATGTGGTTTTATCCGTAAACGGCAAGGAGCTGGAATCCGCCGACAGCCTTACACAGCATATCGAATCCTGCGGGGGCAAAGAGCTGGAGCTGGAATTTGTGCGTGACGGAAAGAATTATAAGGCAAAGCTTTTGCCCGTAAAAGCCATTGCCGACGGTGCTTATAAAATGGGCATGTGGGTGCGTGACAGCACGGCAGGCATTGGCACCGTGACTTATTATAACCCCGATGACGGCAGCTTTGCAGGCCTTGGCCACGGAATATACGATACCGATACCGAGCTGCTTTTGCCGCTTCAGAGAGGCGCTGTGGTAAGCATTGAACTTGAGGATGTGGTAAAGGGCAGGGAAGGCCATCCCGGTGAACTTAAAGGCAGCTTTGGCAGCGAAAAGTGCGGCACGGTGTTAAAAAACACACCTGTGGGTGTGTTTGGGGTGCTTGCATATACGCCTCAGGCGGCTTATGATAAAATTGCCTGCGCCATAAAAAGCGAGGTCACCGAGGGCGCTGCCACCATACTTTCCAACGTGGACGGCAAAGGCGTTAAGGAATATAATATCGAGATCGTAAAAATATATTCCGGCAACGAGGAAACAAAAAATTTTGTTATCGAGGTAAAGGATGACCGCCTGGCGCAGCTTACCGGCGGAAT
>JAZSGA010000038.1:0-5540 GCA_045532495.1 Eubacteriales bacterium
TATATTTTTGTAAATGTGCCTTTTTTATCAAGGGTGAGCTTATAATATTTATTTTCAATGGATTTTTCCGTAACCTTTACCGAGTTTGTATCGTTATACTCTTTAACAACACGGTAACCCTTGGCGGGAATATCCTTTACACAAACAGTTTTGCCGCCAACGCACACAACCCCGTCGGAGGTGAATGAATTGGGGTTAAACACAACAATTCCGCCGTCTGTGCAAATATTTGCACAGATTTCTTCCATGGCGCCGTTTACAACAGTGTTGCCGATTTGTGCTATCTGCTCGTATTGCTGCCAGGAATCGTCATATACCTCTTTTATGGACGAACCGGGAATTATATCATGGAACTGATTAAGCAAAACCGTTTCCCATGCATTGTAAATATTTTCCGCTGGGTAAGGTTTACCCGTAAGCTGCTCTGCCGCCACCGAAAGAGCCTCCGCGCGCTCAAGCAAAAACTCGCTCTTGCGGTTGTATTTTTTGTTCTTAGCCATGGAGGTATATGTGCCGCGATGGTATTCAAGGTAAAGCTCGCCGTACCAGTGCGGTGTTTCGCTCTGTGCCTCGGCAGCTGCCTTTACACGGTCAAGGAATTTGCCTGCAAATTCAGATTTTGCCACAGGAGCACCGGGAATACCCTTTTTGAGCACATTGTAATAATCAAGATGACGCTGTGTGGGGCCTCCGCCACCGTCGCCGTAGCCGTAGGTTATCATAACCTCATCGCTGAGCGCTTTTTGCTGGAAGCGGTTATATGCTCCCTCAAGCTGAGATGGGTTCAACTCGGCATTATACGTGCTGTAATTCTTTGGTTCCTGTCCGCGCTCTTTATCCTGCGCCGTGAGGAAATAGGTGAAGATATCGGTACCGTCTATACCATGCCAGAAGAACATATCATATGGCATTTTATTGGTTTCGTTCCAGCTTATTTTGGAAGTTACGAATTTATCAACACCGCTTTTTCTGAGTATCTGCGGAAGTGCTGCGGAGTATCCGAAAACATCGGGCAACCACAAAACACGGCAATCAACACCGAATTCACGTTTGAAAAACTGCTTGCCGTAAAGGATCTGGCGTACAAGACTTTCACCTGAGGAAAGGTTGCAATCGGCTTCCACCCACATGGCGCCTTCAACTTCCCATCTGCCTTGCTTTACCATATTTTTTACTTCTTCGTAAAGTTCGGGACTTTCTTCCTTAAGATATTTATAAAGCTGTGCCTGGCTGGACATGAATTTATACTCGGGGTTGCGCTTCATAAGGGCTATAACATTGGAAAAAGATCTCAAAACCTTTTCACGAGTCTGAGTCAATGTCCACAGCCACGCCACATCGATATGTGTGTGGCCGATGCAGACAACACTGTAGCTTTTATCTGTTTTGCCGACAAGGTTCTGATCAAGCACTTTTTGAGCCGCAACAACGCTCTTTTTAAAGGATTCTGTTCTGCCGCAGCGCATATCCAGAAGATTTATCGCTTTTAAAACATATTTTTCAAGCTCGGCATAAACCTTTTCGCCGGGATCGTACAAAATCGATGTTTCGTACGCAACGGAAAGTGTATGGTAAAGCTTTTTCGCTGCCTTGTCATACTCGATAAGCTTAACATCAAGAGTAAGCGGCTCGGCGCAATCGGAAGTATAAGCATAAAGGTATATTTCGTATTGTTCTTTTGCGTTGTCGAGATATAATTCGCGATGGTTGGTATCCAACCCCTGAGCAAGAACTCCATCCACGTAAGCAATAAACTGGGGGTTGTGAACGTTCCAGCCGTCCTTGTTTGTCTGAACACGCAAAACAAGATCCTTGCCCACCATATCCGCAGGTACTGTAAGCTTTTTATACATCCACGCATGGAGGTGCTTCTTACCGCCCCAGTAGTCTTCGGCGGAAATGTTTTTGAAGGATGAATCTATGGCAGGCAAAGCGTTTCCTTTTTTATATCCGCACTCCTTATAAAGAAAATCGGTCACTTTGATTTCGCAAGCTATGATATAAGTCCCCAGGTGCCCGAGAAACACAGGCAATCTATCTTCATAAAAATCTGTTTTCATGGCAGTTACCTCCGCTGAAAAATGTTTACTTTTTCAGATTATAACATAAGCCATACCGATTTTCAATAGTTTTTTCGCACATATCGCATATTAACATATATTATCAAAAGTGTATCTCCACAGTACGGATCTGTTTTGTTATTATCGGCTCTGTTTGCCTGCCATCGGCAAAAAATGCTGTTTTTTTGTCGTTTACATATTTTATAGTCACGTCAAAACCAAGTTCCTTGAATACAATACAGGAACCGTCAAGTATACCGCCAAAGCTGCTGATGCACAATAAATCAGCTTTAATACATCCGTTTTCATTAAACGCTTCGGTAACATTCAATCCGAAAGCATATCTCAGCAGCAAGCGGTACATCCATGCGGCGGCGCCTGTATAATGGGTCCAGCCTCCCCTGCCTGCGTGTTGCGGATTTGAATATATATCCGCAGCTATGGCATAGGGCTCTGTAACATACGCCAAAACCGTATTTTCGCCTGCATCGTCACAACTGCGATATGCGGGATTTGAATATAAAAGTATTTTGCCTGCGGTATCGGCAAAGCTTTTTGCGGTATCGGGATCTGATGTCGCAAGAGCTTTTGCACATTCAAAATATCCCATTGCCGCAAAAAGTGCACCGTGAGTATACTGACCTCCGTTTTCACGCACACCGGGAATATATCCTTTTATATATCCGGGCTCCTTTTGTGTTTTATCAAAGGGCGGATAAACAAGTTTCATTATATGCAGTTTTTCATCATAAAGCAGTCGTTGTGCGGCTTTAAGCGCACTTACACAATATTCTGTCGGCATGCCGCACAAAAACGAAAAAGCCTGCGGCAAAACGTCAATCGAAGCTTCATCCGATGATGTGCCACCCAGCACATCGCCGTCATCGTAATAACCCCGTATAAAATATCCGCCCTCTTTATCAAAACCGTGGGCTGTTATTGCCAAGCGGAGCTGCTGCGCCATATCTTCATAACGCTTATTCCTTTGTGCATCGCCGTGATTTTTACATATAGAGCGGAATTTATCAAGTATCATTGCCAGAAACATACTGCACCATACGCTTTCGCCTTTTCCGTCTTTGCCCACAACGCTGTATCCGTCACACCAATCGCAGGTACCCATAAGACTGAGTCCGTGAACACCAAGCCTTGAACAGGCAAGGTCAAGCGCACGCACACAGTGCATATAAATACTTTCCAAAAGTTCTGATTTTGAATAAGGAATATACTTTTCACCCTCACCCGTTTTAAGAGCATCGCCGCATATATACGGCACTTCAACATCGAATATTCCGTAGTTTCCCGTAACAGAGGCATATTCACAGCACACATAAGGCAACCACAAATAATCGTCCGAACAAAGAGTACGCACACCTTTTGCGGTGCATCCGTGCCACCAATGCAAAACATCGCCCTGTTCAAACTGATGAGCTGCCGCACGGCATATATGAGCATAGGCTCTTTTAGGTGCGGAATATATAAGTGCCAGGCAGTCCTGCAACTGATCACGGTAGCCGTAGGCTCCGCCTGTCTGATAAAAGCCTGAACGTGCCAGCATGCGTGAAAAAACTGCAGAATACGGCAAAAATGTGTTGAACATGTGGCGTATGCTCTGCGCATCGCACCCTTGCTTTGAGGAGTTAAGGGATATATCAGGGAGCATGGAGCTGCAAAACATTTCTGATCCAATCTGCGCCTCTTTGCCGAAATCATCAAAGCTTGTATTTATGAGCCGGCGCACACCGCTGCCATCACGGCAGGCTCCCAGCAAAAAGCACATTTCCGTTTTTACACATTTACAAAGCTTTGCGCCTACACATGCAATATCTTCGTTTCCGCTGTCTGCTCTGCCCAGGGAATAAAGATCAGCCTTATCACTGATACAAAAAGTTTCGCCTGCATATTTTACGGTAACCAGTCCCGTATAATTTCCAAAGCTGTGCGACATGGGATTTTTAAAAACAACCGTGTTGTCGGTTTCGCAATTCACAACAATACCCTTTCGTGTTGTTCCCATCACCGGCTCGGTATACATAAAAACATTCTGATTATCGGATAGAGCACCTTCAAGCTCCAGTTTTATAACCTTTACGGGCAATTTTGCATCGCAAAAAACGGTGATTTTGTAGTCAATATCCGAAATTTTTCCCACATAAACAGCGCTGCCGCATCGTAACATTACCTTTTCCGCACAGGCGGCGAGATCAAATACAACTCCGTTCTCGGACAAATACAGCCGTTCGCCGTGACACTCCTCAAGTCCTGCTGCAGGCCCGGGGGTTATTTTCATTTCCGATGCATTTTTATAAAAGGTGGTGCCCAATGAATTTTCGGTCACAATACACGAAATGTTTTCGCCCGAAAGCACATGTGCCCACGGTGCATGCGGCTTACGCTTTTTGTCTGTGCAAAAACCGTTGTCGGTAAAACATCCGCCTTTTACACCAAAACCATCGGATACGGTAGGCAAAGCTTTGCCGTTTAAAATGGGATAAAACGGTACAAAAGCAGGTGTAACGCTTTCCGCATGCGGATTATCCGAGTAAATATCTATTATCGCCGATGCGTAACAGCGCAAGGCACGCATATCCGACATATCGCTTTTTTCCACAAGGTGTATTCCGCAATTTCTGCCCGTATATCCGTCACATGCACAGGAGGATATTATATCCATGATACGTCTGTGGTTTTTACCGAAGTACTTATCCTGTTCTCTGTAGGCAATAACCAGATCAAAACGTACATTTTTCATTGTAAGCAGCTTGAAAGCACGTATTATTCTTTCCAGCGGAGAAGGAAAATACATGCCTCCCGCATCGGCAAGCACAATGGCGTGATCGCCCGAAATTCCGTGTTTCCACAGCATATCCATTGACATTGCAGACGCCGTGCCGCCAAAAACATATTCGCACATATTTCTTTTGCGGCGGCGATCGGTGCCGCCAAACATAATTCCCGATAAAACATCACGCACAGATGCATCACTTCCCACCGAGGATATTCCCGATGCCACTCTGAACTGCTCGGAAATCTCGGTAAGACTTTTTTGTGTTTCCTCGAATGTTTTTTTGCGGGCAGATGCAATAACATTTTCCGCTTCGGCAATGCTGTGGCAAAGTGCTGTGACAATCTCCGCCTCACCGTCATAATTTCCGCTTACAATGCACAAGGGATTTACGCATGCTCCCACTTTTCCCTTTTCTTTATAGTCAAAGGCGGCAAACGGATCGGAATAAATGTCTTTACCGCCCACTGCGCTTTTTCGGGTTGCAAACGAAATTTCCGCGGTGTTTTTTGCAGGTGCCACGGCAAGTATATACTGTTCTTCGGCAGGTGAGCGCCTGCGTCTTTTAAAGTACAGAATATTTTTTTCGCTGTCATACTCCGCCTCGATAAACAGCTCCGAAAATGCAGGGTGGGAATTATACGCCGCAGGCGTTGCAAGGCACGGTGTAAACACAAAGGCAAAGCGATTTTTGG
>JAZSGA010000179.1:0-5086 GCA_045532495.1 Eubacteriales bacterium
GAAACCGTATCCGATGAGGAAGCAATGGAAGCGTTCTTCCTGCTTTCACGCTACGAAGGCATAATTCCCGCTGTTGAAAGTGCCCATGCCGTGGCATATGCCATCCGTTATGCCAAGGAGCATAAATCCGGCTCAATCCTCGGATGCCTTTCCGGCAGAGGCGATAAGGATATCGACTTTGTTTATGAAAAGTACGGCTGCGGCGAACAGTTTATTGAAAAGTACGAAAAATAATATGCAAAAAGAACACCCCGTCGGGTGTTCTTTTTTTGCGTTACAGTATAATGCAGATTAGTCCGTTTGATCCGTCATTTATTATTTTTTGTAAGGTATCGGCAAGCTTCATTCTTGCATCATACGGCATGTGGGCAAGCTTTGCGTTAAGCCCCTCGTTTATAAGCTCATGCAGGCTTTTGCCGAACATGTTGGATTCCCATATCTTTTTGGGATCTTCTTCAAATTCCTTGAGCAGAAATTTAACCATTTCATCCGATTGCTTTTCGCTGCCCACAATGGGGCTTACCTCGGTCTTTATGTCGGCACGGATCATATGTATCGACGGTGCCGATGCCCGCAGCTTTACTCCGTAGCCGCCGGGCTGTTTTACGATTTCAGGTTCCTCAAGCTTAAGCTCATCTATGGACGGGGTTACTATGCCGTATCCCGTTTCTTCCACCTGACGCAGGGCGGCTGAAAGCTTGTCGTAGTCCTTTTTCATCACAGAAAGCTCACCAAGAACGGTTACAAGCGCATCCTTGCCGTCAATCTCAAATCCCGTTTCTTCACCGAGTATTCCGTAAAACTGCTCTTCGGGTACCTCCACGGCAAGACAAAGCTTTCCAGATGCCAGATCTATTTTTTGTATTGAAGTGTTAAAGCCGAATTCATTCTCCGGCGAAACAGAAAAAGCATCCTTGGCATCGCCCACGGTGGAAAGCTTTTCGCCCCGGCTTACAATACTGCTGTAAATTGAGGATTTAAGCCTGTGAGTATCGTCAAGATTATCCACCCACGCAGGCATATCCACACGTATTTCACGGATGGGAAATTCCAGCAATACAAGTGCCAGAATGTTTTTTATATCCTCCGCATCAAGCTCAAGACAGTTTACCAAAGCCACGTGAACCTTGTATTCCTGCTCCAGCGCCAACGCCAGCTCTATTGCCTCATCGGAATCGGGATTTGCCGAATTAAGTATTATAACAAAAGGCTTGTTGATGGCTTTGAGCTCATTTACCACACGGCGCTCGGTTTCCACATAGCTTTCACGGGGCAGCTCGCCCACAGTGCCGTCGGTGGTTACAAGGCATCCGATGGTGGAATGTTCGTTTATCACCTTTTGTGTTCCTATTTCGGCGGCACGTTCAAAGGAAATTGCCTGCTCCGACCACGGTGTCATTACCATGCGCGGCTTGCCGTCCTCCACGTGACCTATGGCGCCGGGAACAATGTACCCCACGCAGTCCACCATTTTTACTTTCATACCCACATTGCCGTCTATGGAAATGCTTACCGCTTCGTCGGGCACAAATTTTGGCTCGGTGGTCATAACGGTTTTGCCCTGGGCACTTTGGGGCATTTCGTCCTTGGCGCGCTCGCGGGAGGGACCGTCCTCGATGTTGGGAAGCACAAGGGTTTCCATAAACTTTTTGATAAATGTGGATTTGCCCGTGCGCACGGGGCCTACCACGCCAATGTAAACATCTCCGCCGGTACGCTGTGCTATATCGTTGTAAATATCAAATTCTGCCATGCCTGATGTCTCCTTTTTAGTTTTTAAACGCTTTTACTTTGTACAATTTTATGAAACGGTGCACGGGATTATTACATCATACCGCACAGAAAAATGATTTTGAGGGATTTTAAAAATCCTCTTGACAAAACAATAAACACTTGTTATAATTAAAGTACGGGTGTTCGTTTTAACAGTGAAGCGTGTAAACATATTGACAACCGGAACGGTATATGGTATATATACAGAAAGGAATCATATGTATTCTTACAAACCAACGCTTCCGGCAATGCCCGGTAAACAAATTCAGGGGTACCGTCCCCTTAGTTCTTATCTTAAATAAAAAAGATGAGAAAACAAAAATGGCAACTCCGCCATACAGGACAGAGGATGAAAAGAAGGAGCTTGCCTCCTTGGACACATCAGGCGGATTCTTGCAGGAACCCATGCTACAATTCCCCGAGGGTGCACGTATCAAGCAAAACATTGGAAATGCGCTGACAACAACCTACCCCCTGGGCAATTACAGCGGTATTTTTGACGGTATCGACGAAAAGACCGTCGAAAATAACATTCCCCTTGCCGAAAGTGTTATTGAAAAAAACACGCAAAGCGGCTCGTATAAGCTTGCTCTTCCCGAAAAGCTCCCATATCTTCACGACGGAATGGCACTTTTCTATGCCGCTGCAGAGCAGGGCAACACTAAGGCGGCAGATGCTGCACGGAAGATTGCTTATACGCCACATTCCAAAACCCCCAAAAACACAAGCCGGATCAGATACGCCGGAGAGGACAAGGTGCGATTCTATACTGATGCCAGCATCAAATCGGATAATGTAGACCTGCTATCACTTGGAGATGAGATGCTATATCTTGGTGAAAAAAAGAAATCTGATGGAGTCGAATGGGCAAAGGTTAAATATGGCGGAAAAACCGGCTGGGTAAATTCCGAATATTTGAAAACCAGCAAAAGTGCCGTTAAGGGTGACACTTTTTCATATTTGACTAACGAATTAACAAATACTGATATAAATGCCGGATTGAAAGTGGTAGAAAAAAACAACGAATTTTATTATGACTATACCGATGTTGTAATGAATCGTTTAAATACCGTTTTGCCTGAATTTGATAACCAAAGAGTAATATCTTATGAAGATTATGTAGAAGAATTCACTCCAAAACTATTTGGAAAGTTTTATTTTGGGCAACCGACGATGGAGGAATACTATGCTGCGGTTATGAACAAACTGTATTTCTTTTACAATCAAGTCAATCATGGTGAGCCATGGGATATAAAGAGAGACCCTTCGTGGAAAATGCAATTTGGCGATATAAGAATGCCATATTATGACGGAACTGAAAGCAAAAACGAAAAGTTTTTATTCAGAGGCGAGCTTGTAACCCGTGAAGATTTAGGAAATATAACATATGGTTATCTTGGCAGCGCAATGGGACTCGGAGAAAAAACATTGTACTGGGGTGCGGGTGTTGCCAACGATTGGAAAAAAGGTATTTTTGAGGGCAAAGCGTATGATGAGGAAAATTTCTATGGAGATGAAAAAGAGGACTTCAAATCTGTAACGAAAGGAATAAAACTGTATTATGAAGACTACCCCGAAGCTAAACCCGGCATCAATCGGACATTTCCTTAAAATTTTATTTGCAACTGTTTTTTTGGGTTTTGTTCTGTTTGTTACAGGGCTTATTATTTATATCAAATTTTTTACATATACCTACATTACCTATGAATGCAATGAGGAAATCTTCGAGCTATTCAAAGAAAATACCGATGATTTTGACAATTTTGTAAACCTTTTAAAAGAGACAAATGTTCTTGCTGAATTGAAGCAAAGATGGCTTAAGGGAGAAGAGACTTTTATGCAGCCTCAGGGGAATCATCTCGGCGATCCTTCAATGCAATTAAAAAACAGCGGATTTGTCACAAAAGAGCAACTTGAAGAAATCATTGTTTTTTTTGAAAAATACAGACCGAGCTCTGTATCTGTGAGAAGTTACATTGATGCACCTGTATATTCATTTACCTTTTTTTCCAACACACATTGTGTAGCTTTGAAATACATTGATGGTGCTGATGAAGATGAAACAGAACTTACAATTAAACGCGTGCTTGAGTTTTATGGCGATGGTTGTGAAATTCTCAAATTTAATGAACATTGGTTTGCAATAATTATTAAGAATAACGGAGTAACAAGCTTGGCATAATTTCTGCAACATTTTCCGGAGATTATGATTGCAAAACGGACAATGTATATCGGACGGTGTTTTATTGGGGTGATTTGCAAGATTTATGATTTATACATATGGATAATGAAAAATGATGTTTGTGTTTGGAGAAGCTGATTAGCAAGGGTTCTTATCTTAATAAAAAAGATGAGAAAACAAAAACGGCAATTACAGCGGTATTTTTGACGGTATCGACGAAAAGACCGTATGGAGACGACCCGGAAGACCACAAATTTGTAAATAAAGGAATAAAACTGTATTATGAAGACTACCCTGAAGCTAAACCCGGCATCAATCGGACGTTTCCTTAAATGGACGTTTTTAGTGCTGTTTATAAGTGTTTTATTGTACGTAGTTGCCGGTTTTATATATCTGGAGCATATTGATTACGATAGCATAATATATGAAAACAACGAATAAATATTAACTTTGTTTAAAGAGAATGTCTCTGATTTTGAAAAT
Source organism: Eubacteriales bacterium (assembly GCA_045532495.1). Taxonomy (GTDB): domain Bacteria; phylum Bacillota; class Clostridia; order Oscillospirales; family CAG-382; genus UMGS1052. The sequence goes on from JAZSGA010000179.1 coordinate 4,439, forward strand.
ATGGTAAAACTCTTAAAGGAAACAGAAGTTCTTGATGAGTTGTGCCAAAGATGGCTTCGTGACGAAGAGAGCTTCATTCAGCCCCAGGGCAACAACCTTTCCGAACCTTATGTACAATTAAAAAACAGCGGATTTGTCACAAAAGAGCAACTTGAAGAAATCATTGGTTTTTTTGAAAAATACGGCCCGGAATATGTTGATGTATATTGTTATGGCGACGCACCTGCATACCTATTTGACTTTTTTTCCAAGACGCATCTGCTGGCCATGACATATATTGACAGCACAGATGAATATGAAAAGGAGTTGACAATTAAAAGAATATACGATTTTCATGATAATGATTGTGAAATTATTGAGGTTGAAGGGCAGTGGATTGTTCAAATCGTCAAAATTTCTAAAGATTAAAGGAATACGGCTTATTACAGTAGCAACCATTGATTACCCAATATCAGGAAAAATTTCGGGGAGTAAAAAATGAAAAAAGCAATAATATTTTATGCAACACTGCTTGCTCTTGTGCTGATATGTTTTTGTTTTCCAAGATACGATAAAGACGAAAAGGCAAGATTTGAACAGTATAAGGACGATTTTATACTCATAACGCAATATATATCAGATGAATTATGTTATGATGTAAATACCACT
>JAZSGA010000192.1:0-13055 GCA_045532495.1 Eubacteriales bacterium
CATCTTAAAGGACATTGCGTCAGGCAAATACTCCCACGAAGTCATCACCGATGAGGGAGCAAAAGAACGTGCCGCTGCCATTATAAAAGAGGACGGCTATAAGCTTACCTACGAATCTGTTATGCGGCGTTTTGAACGTGGCGATGCCCTTGACAAAAACGACATTGCGAAAAAGAAAGACAGACAAGATAAAACTTGTCTGTCTTTTTGGCGGAGAAGGGGAGATTTGAACTCCCGCGCCGGAAAAACCCGGCCTACACCCTTAGCAGGGGCGCCTCTTCGGCCAGCTTGAGTACTTCTCCGAATATATAAAAATATTAAAATGCCTGGCGGAGAGGAAGGGATTCGAACCCTTGTGCCCTCGCGGACAAACGGTTTTCAAGACCGCCTCGTTATGACCACTTCGATACCTCTCCGTGTGATCCGCTGTTACCCGCGGCAAGATTTATGATACCATAAAACCGCTGTAATGTCAAGGGTTTTTAATAAAAAAGTTTAAAATTACATTTTTTTGATGTGTTTAGTGGCAATTATTTCATTTGTTCATTGACAAGTGTGCTCAAATGTTGTATAATTAACATGTTACAGTATGTGCTGTAATTATTATTAAATTTAAAGGAGAACTGATAATGGATCCCTTACCTAGTATGCTGATTTTGATTGCGCTTACTGTTATATGCGCCATTATCGAAATCAGCTCCAAAGCGGTTATGTCACAAAATCAGAACAGTATCAAAAAGTTATTTGACGAGGATTCCGACAACTTTAAAAAGCTTTCGGCAGCACTCGAAAATGACGCCAAGATCAGCGCCCGTGCGGATACTGCCATAATTTTTATTTCGGCAGCAATCTCGGCATTGGCGGCGGTTGCATTTGGAAATACATTTGCCGACCTTGAGTTTTTGACTGCGCTTGGCACAAAAGCTGCTTCATACATTTCTCTTGCGGCGGTTTTTGTTCTTGCTGTTCTGGCAATCGAAATAATCGGCAGAAACCTGCCTGCCAAAATTGCAGTAAAGTATACCGACAAGCTTTGTGTTCCCATGTTGCCTTTCCTTTTGTTCGTTACTGCGGTATTTGCACCATTACATGCTGTCGTTGATTTTATATCCTCGCTTTTCGCAAGAATTGCCGGTGTTACACCTGAGGATATAACCGAGGATGTTACCGAGGACGAAATCCGTCAGATGATCGACGAGGGCAGAGAAAGCGGTAGCATTGAGGAAAGCGAAACCGATATGATTCACAGCATATTCGAGTTTGATGACCGTGAAGTAAGTGAGATCCTTACTCACCGCACCGATATCACTGCTGTTGAACAGTCTGCATCGCTTGAAGAGGTAATTGCTGTCATCAAAGAAGGCGGATTTTCAAGAATACCGGTTTATAAAGAGTCTCTTGACGATGTTGTCGGAATTCTTTATGTAAAGGATCTTATAAAACTTTTGGATAAAGACTTTGTGCTTAATCCCGATACTTTCAACTTATCTGATTATATACGCAAAGCTTTGTACATACCCGAAAGTAAAAGTCTTAAAGAACTGTTTGAAAAGTTTAAAAGCGAACGTATTCAGATGGCTGTTGTTGTTGATGAGTACGGTGGCACACTAGGTATCGTTACCATGGAAGACCTCATTGAATCCATCATGGGCTCAATCAACGATGAGTTTGATGAAGCAAGCGATGAGGAAGAAGAGTGCGATATACGTGCTGTGTCTGACAATGAGTATATTGTAAAAGGTCTTACTTTGCTCAAAAACGTTGAAGAAGCCATTGGCGTAACATTTGATAACGAGGAAGACTGCGATACCGTGGGCGGACTTGTGGTAAGCCTTCTTGGTGTTATTCCCGGCGAAGATGAGCGGCCGGAACTTGATATCGGCAATGTAAATGTAAAGGTTCTTTCTGTGGTGGAGCACCGAATAGAAGAACTCTTTATTACTGTCAACGAAGTTGTTGAACAGAATGAAAACGGCGACGAAGACAACGACTGACGTTTATGCATTATCACAGCAAAAACGGTGATTTTTATATACAATTTTTACAAAAATTGATTCTGATCGCTTTCGCCTATTGACATGATCAGATTATTATTGTAAAATAAATAGGATATATTCTGCATTGATTACAGAATTCATACACATTTTTTCACGGAGGATCTAAAAATGAACTTCAAAAGAATTTTAGGTGCTTTTTTGGCGCTCACAATGACTGTTCCGCTTTTTATGACAGGCTGTCAGAAAGAGGCGGATGATATTGATTCCGAAACCAGTATCAGACAAGCAATTGAGCTTAACATGTTTGTAATTGCCGAGGAAGAAACAGACCCGGAACAGGCTATTGCTGTAGAAAAGTATCTTAACGAAGTACTGCTTCCCGAATACAGAACCGCAGTTAAAGTTAATTATGTTACAGCTGATAAATACTGGGAAGAAGTAGACAAGGCAGAAGCCGAGGCTATTGCTTACCAGGAACAGGTAAAGGCAGAAGAAGAAGCTGCAAAAGAAGCTGCAAAGCTTGCCAATACAGGTAAAAACAAAAACGAAGTTGACGAAGAAGCCGAAGAACTTGACGAAGAAGAAATGGAAGCTATTGCAGAGTCCAAATACGATAAGATAAACAAAAAAGTATTTGAAACTCCTGCAAACGAGCCCTTCTATCTTGACAATCCTTATCAGCTCGATATCTTTGTTGTAGACAGTGCGGAAAAGTATAAGGAGCTTATAGATGCAGAAAGACTCGCTCCTCTTACCACATACATCTCACTTGAAAACAAGATTCTTAACTCTTACGTTTTCCCCACCTTTATGACAGCAGCAAAGCTTGGCGGAAACGATATTTACGGTTTGCCTGTTAACAAGCCTATCGGTCAGTATGAATATCTGGTATTCAACAAGGAACTCCTTGATAAGTACAACTACAACTCTCAAGATCTCAAGACCTTTGATGCACTTGCAAGTTACCTTGCTGTTATCGCAGCAAATGAGCCCGGTGTTGTTCCGCTTACCCACGCTCCCGCTCCTCAGTTCTTTGAATACTATGGCGAAGAGGGAAATGCGGTTGGTCTTACCTCAAACCAGATAATGGCATCTGCTTTCTCGGAAAGATTAAATGAAGTTGTAAAAAATCACTTCGCAACAATCAGAGCATACAAGGCAGCAGGCTATATTCCCGATACATACACCGAAGGCACAAAGTTTGCTGTGGATGTTCGTAAGGGTTATGCTTATTCTCCTGCTCAGTGGAGCAAGGACGAAGGCACCGAATATGTTTGCGAAATCTATAAGAGACCGGTTGCTTCCAATGACAACGTTCTTGATTCCATCTTTGTTGTAAGTGCCGCTTCTCAGAACGCGCAGCGTGCAGCTGAAATCATCAGATACTTCAACACAGATCCCGTTATTGCAAATATTCTTCAGTACGGTATTGAAGGCACACACTACTTCCTTAACAACGAAACCGGCAAGATCAAGATCAATCCCGAATCCGGTTATGTAATGAACAGCAAGTTCACCGGTAATGAATACATCAAGTATGTTCTTGAAGGCGAAGAAAACCATACCGAAGATTACAAACAGCAGAATATTGATTCTATTGCCAGCATGTATCTCGGATATGTTCCCGAAATTTCCCTTGAAGATGAACTTGTCCTCGAAGAAGCAAATGCTATTGCTCAGCAGTATTACCCCGGACTTCTTGCAGGTGCATACGATGTTGAAGCCGTTTTTGCAGAAATCAACGCAAAGCTCGCAAACATTGATGTAACATCCAAAATAGAAGCCATACTTGCAGAAAACCCTGCACTTGCTGAAGAAAGAGAAATCTACGCAGACGGTGATAAACCCGAAGAACCTGCCGAAGAAGTAACAGCGGAAGCTGAAGCAACAGAAGAAACCGAAGGCGAAACCGCGCAAGAACCTGTTGAAGAAAGAGAACCTCAGGTTGCAGGCAATACAAAATTTGACAAGATGGTTGCAAACCTCGACGGAGATTTCTATAAGTTTGGTACAACCGGTTCCGCTGCTCCTCTTGCGGCACTCCACAAGAAGGCTGCTCCTTATTATGATATCGAAAAAGGCGGCAATGTGGTAATTGAAGAAGAAGTAAACGACCTCAAAAAGCTTAATACCGAAGAAGACGAAGAATTGATCGGTGAAGAGGTTGTTGAAGAAGTTGCTGAAGAAACTGCCGAAGCCGTTGAAGGCGAAAATGCAGAAGCAGAAACAACAGAAGAAACAGCTGAATAAATTATTCTGATATTCAAAGCGCAGTTGATACTGCGCTTTGTTTTTTGTGCAAACCAAATTTATTTTTGAAAAGACTTGAATAATGCAAATAAAAGTGGTAAAATAAAATGATATAATATAAATTCGGAGTGTAATATGAGAATCGTTGTAAAAGTCGGCACATCAACGCTGGCACATAAAACAGGAAGACTTAACATCCGCAGAATAGAAGAACTGTGCAAAGTGTTGAGCGATCTTAAAAATGAAGGCCATAAAATAATCCTTGTTTCCTCGGGAGCAATCGGCATGGGAGTTGGAAAGCTTAATCTGAAAAAGCGTCCCGATGATATTCCCACAAAGCAGGCTGCGGCAGCTGTCGGACAATGTGAGCTGATGTATACATACGATAAATTGTTTACCGAATACAATCACAATGTTGCACAGATACTTATAACAGCTCCCGATATCGAAAGCAGCGGACGTAAGGCAAACTTCCATAACACGCTTGAAAAACTGCTTGAGCTTGATACAATACCGATCATCAATGAAAACGATACCGTTTCAACCGATGAAATTGTTATCGGTGATAATGATACACTTTCGGCTATCGTAACTGCAAATATCGGATCCGATCTGCTTATACTTCTTTCTGATATAGACGGTCTTTACGATAAAGATCCCCACAAGCACCCCGATGCAAAACTTATTGATACGGTAGGATGTATTGATGACAGCATTGTATCTCTTGCAGAAGGCAAGGGAAGTGAGCTTGGCACAGGCGGAATGGTTACAAAAATAAAAGCCGCGCAAATTGCAACTTCCGCAGGATGTGATATGATAATCGCCAACGGCGAAAAGCCTTCGCTTCTTTATGATATTGTTGCAGGCAAAAAAGTTGGAACAAGATTTCTCAAACAATAATGTTTCGTTAAGGAGAATAATTTTGAACACACTTGATCTTATAAAAATCACAAAGAAGTCTGTTGCTTCTGTGTCACAGCTTAATGAAGAACAAAAAAATCGCATACTCGTTGAAATGGCAAGGTGCCTTGAAGAGGATGCGGATGTAATCCTTTCAAACAATGCTATTGATATGGAAAATGTCAGAGATTCCGTTTCACAGGTTATGCAGGACAGACTTTTCCTTGACAAAAAAAGAATAGTTTCCATGGCGGACGGTATACGTGCGATCGCGGACCTTCCTTGCCCCGTTGGTGAGGATATATCTGTTGTTACCCGTCCCAACGGGCTGGTTATTAAAAAAAGACGTGTGCCGATAGGTCTTGTGGCGATAATATATGAAAGCCGCCCAAATGTTACATCCGATGCCGCGTGCCTTGCCATAAAAAGCGGTAATGCGTGTATTCTTCGCTGTGGGAAAGAGGCCTATAACACCTGCTCAGCCATAGTAACCGCTCTTAAACGGGGTATATCACGTTGCGGCGGAGACGAAAATATTCTCAATCTGGTTTCCGAGCCGGGTAGGGAAAGCGCAAAAACACTTATGACGGCAAACGGTCTTGTGGATCTTCTTATTCCCCGCGGTGGTGCAGGTCTTATTTCCGCCTGCGTAAACAGCGCCACTGTGCCTTGTATTCAGACGGGAACGGGAATATGCCACGTTTATGTTGATAAAAGTGCTGATATAAACATGGCGCTTGATATAATAAATAATGCAAAAACAAGTAGGCCTTCCGTTTGCAATGCGCAAGAGGTGTTGCTCGTTAACAGAAGCGTTGCACGGGAGTTTCTGCCAAAGCTTAAAAAGCTTTTGTGCGATGACAGAGAAGCTTTGGGACTTGTGCCGGTACAGCTTCGTTTGTGTAGCGAATCGGCATGTATAATAGACGGAGTGCCTGCCGGAGAAAACGATTTTGATACGGAATTCCTTGATTATATTTTGGCTGTAAAAATAGTATCGGATGTTGATGAAGCTGTCGGTCATATATCAGAACATTCCACGGGTCACAGCGAAGCAGTAATCGCATACGACAGCGAGGTTATTCAAAAATTTGTAGCCTGCGTGGACAGTGCAGCTGTATATGTAAATGCATCCACAAGATTTACCGATGGCGGAGAATTCGGACTTGGCTGTGAGATGGGAATATCTACTCAGAAATTGCACGCACGCGGTCCCATGGGACTTTGCGAGCTTACCACTTACAAGTATGTAATTGAGGGCAACGGCCAGATAAGATAATACGGAGGATTTTTATATGTTTATGTATAAAGCAGGCTTTATAGGTGCAGGAAATATGGGTGGTGCCATTGCAGAAAGAGTATGCGAAAAAATTGGTGCCGCAAACGTAGCGGTTGCCTGCAGTACCCCCGAAAGCACTGCAAAAGCCGCAAACAGATATGGCTGTAAAGCAGGCATTGCAACGGATATTGCTTCCGCAGCAGAATTTGTTTTTCTTGGCATAAAGCCTCAGATGGCAAAGAGCATGGCAGATGTTATTGCTCAGCATATAAATAAAAAAAGCATCGTGGTATCAATGCTTGCGGGTGTAACGGTTGCTCAGCTTTGCGATATGTTTGGTACAGATAAGATTATAAGAATAATGCCGAATGTGGCATGCGCGGTAGGCGAGGGAATGACCCTTGTTTGTCATTCTGATTCCGTAACAAAAGACGAACTCCAAGAATTTGAGGATATTATATCGCTTTGCGGCAAAAGCGATATAATTGATGAAAAGTATATAGATGCCGCATCTGCTCTTTCCGGTTGCGGACCTGCTTTTGTATCGGTTTTCATGGAAGCTTTGGCCGACGGCGCCGTTAAATGCGGATTGCCCAGGACAAAAGCGTATGAATATACATATCAGACTCTGCTTGGCACCGCAAAGCTTGCTGCAATAACTAAAAAGCACCCTGCCGAAATAAAAGATTCCGTTTGCAGCCCCGGGGGAAGCACAATTGCAGGAGTTGCCTCGCTTGAGGAAAACGGATTGCGCATTTCTGCCATAAATGCAGTTGAAAATGCATACAAAAAAACGGTTGATCTGGGTAAAATGTGAAATTGTTCAAACATTGTACTCATTTTGTATAATATTTCCCCTTGCAATATTGTTTTAATAACAGTATAATGAAAGTATCATATATTTTGGAGTATGACAAATGAAGAAACGAAAGTTGTTATTGGTTGCCATCGACCTCATATGCTATATTCTTGTATGTGGGGTACTGATGTTTGTGCTTTTCGGTGATAGCTTCCGAACAAAAACATCATTATTTGTAATCCTTGCGCATGTCTTTTTGGGAATGGCTTTCCTGATAATAAGCCGAGCGTGCTTTTCGGCGTACAACCGTGTATGGCGTTATGCGGGCTTTAACGATTATTTCCGTTTGGTATTTTCGGATTTTGTGGCGGGTTTAGCCTATGCATTTTTTAACCGCATAGTTTTGCAGTTGCCCGGATTGAAATTACACGAATACTTTAAACCCCTCGACTTTTTGCAGGTTCTTGCCATTTTTGCAGTAAACTGCATTACTTGCCTTACTGCACGGTTCCTTTATCAGCATTACCGCGAAAAAACAGTCAAGGATAAAAGTGAAGGAAAAATCAAAATAGCTATTGTCGGCGCGGGAAGTGTCGGCGTTTCATTGGCAAAGGACCTTATTGCAAATAAATATTCAAAGTATCAGCCTGTTTATTTTATAGACAGCGATTACAGCAAAGTGGGAAGCGTTATCCTTGATATTCCCGTTATTGCTGAAAATGAATCCATAATAGAAACAATAAAAACTCTTCCCATTCAGGAAATAGTTGTGGCATTGCCAAAGCTTTCACCGGAGCGGAAGATTGAAAAATACGAGCTTTATCAGAAAACAGGTCTTGGTGTAAAGCTTTACGATTATCCGCTTGAAAACTATGATGCCGAAAAACGCACTCTGCGTGAGGTGCGGATCGAAGACCTTTTGTTCAGAAGCTCAATAGAGTTTTCCGACAGTGCCGCAAAGGGTTTTTATTCCGGAAAGACAATTCTCATCAGCGGAGGCGGCGGTTCAATTGGAAGCGAGCTGTGCCGTCAGATAGCAAAAGTACAGCCAAAGCATCTTATCATACTTGATATATACGAAAACAACGCATACGATATTCAACAGAGTCTTAAACGCATTTACGGCGATAAGCTTAACCTTACCGTTGAAATTGCCTCGATCCGCGATTCACGCAAGATGGACGAGCTTTTTGATATTTACAGACCTGATATCGTTCTTCATGCGGCAGCTCACAAGCATGTTCCCCTTATGGAGGATTGCCCCAGCGAAGCTGTTAAAAACAACGTGTTTGGTACATATAAACTTGCGGCATCGGCGGAAAAATACGGTGTTAAAAAGTTTATAATGATTTCCACCGACAAGGCTGTAAACCCCACCAACATTATGGGTGCCACAAAGCGCATGTGCGAAATGATAATTCAGTCCAAAAAGGACAGTAAAACTGATTTTGTTGCTGTTCGTTTTGGCAATGTGCTCGGATCAAACGGCTCGGTTATTCCGCTGTTCCGCAAGCAGATCGAAAACGGCGGCCCTGTTACCATTACGGATAAACGCATTATCCGCTACTTTATGACAATTCCCGAAGCTGCACAGCTTGTGCTTGAAGCGGGCGCGATGGCGGCAAAATCCGAAATTTATGTTCTGGATATGGGCAAACCCGTTAAAATTCTTGACCTTGCAGAAAACATGATCAGACTTTCGGGCTTTACACCTTATGTTGATATTGATATCAACGAAATCGGTCTTCGCCCCGGTGAAAAGCTTTATGAAGAATTGCTTATAAAAACCGAAGAGCTTGACAAAACCGATAATTCTCTCATATTTATTGAACGTGATACTTGTCCCGGACGCGATGAAATCGAAGAAAAAATCAACATGCTCAAGGAAGCGGTTGATTCCAGAGATAACGATTCCATACGTGCTGTTCTTAAAAAGGTAGTACCTACCTTCCATGATCCTGAGGTGGTTAACAGTGAGGCACTTAAATCTGAAGAAATGAAAATGATAAATTCGTAATATTAAATCATGAGGGCACTTTGGTGCCCTCTTTTTTAAAAAATATTTGTATTTTTTCGCAAAGCACTTGTAAAAATACCTTTTTTGTGGTAAAATACAAAAGTTATATTTTTTCAGACATTTAACGGCATTTTGCCTTTTTATACGGAGGATAATTAATGAACATTGTTTGTTTGGATCTTGAAGGCGTTTTAGTTCCCGAAATATGGATAGCTTTTGCAGAGGAAATCGGGATCCCCGAACTCAAAAAAACCACCAGAGATGAACCCGATTACCACAAGCTTATGCAATATCGCCTGGACATTCTTCATAAAAACGGTCTTAAACTGCAGAAGATACAGGAAACCATTGCAAAGATTGACCCTTTTCCGGGCGCAAAAGAGTTTCTTGACAAATTAAGAGAAGTTACCCAGGTTATTATTATAAGCGATACCTTTACACAGTTTGCCACACCTCTTATGAAAAAGCTCGGTTGGCCCACTATTTTCTGCAACAATCTTGAGGTTGCCGAAAGCGGTGATATCACGGGTTATAAAATGCGTGTGGAAAATTCAAAATTCACTACAGTAAAGGCGCTTCAATCCGTGGGATACGATACTATCGCGGCAGGGGACAGCTTCAATGATCTTGGAATGATTCGTGCCAGCAAAGCGGGATTTTTGTTCCGCAGCACCGAAAAGATTATTGCCGACAACCCTGATCTTGAAGCTTTTGTGGATTACGATGATCTTTTTGCGGCAATCTCAAAAAATCTGTAATGATAAAAAATAAGGTGAAGCATTTAGGTGCTTCACCTTTTTGCTATTCTTTTTTATTTAAGGAAAAAGTCAAGGAATTTGTTCCAGTCATAGCGGCTTAAATAGTGTACACCGCTGCGCAGGTGGTAACCTATGCTCTTGCCGTGGCAGGAATATACGTCGGTGGGGAGTTTATCATCGGATAAAAAGGCGTTTTCAACTCCGTAAAGCTTCCAGAAATCCGATGCCGCATAGCAGCAAAGAAATTCGCTTTGCGGATCCGCCCAGGTATCTTCAATAGCGCTGGCTATATATACCCTGCGGGGTGCGATGGATGCCACAAGAAAATGCTGATCAAAGGGCATGGAAGATTCGTTGTTTGCATATTGCTTGTAGTTGTGGCAGAACCAAAAGGGAAATACACGTGTAATGGCTTCAACGTTTTCGCCCTGTTTGCCACGGGTAATTGCCGCTCCGCTGCAGCCTGAATCATTTGAATAAGCACATGTAAAACGCTTATCGCATGCGGCGGCAAAAAGAGCTGTTTTCCCAAGTCGGGAATGACCTGCCACAGCAATATGGCTTGTGTCAACATCCTCGTTTTCAAGGATATAATCAAGAATACGGGATTGGCAATATGCCCACATGGCAATTTTTCCGCAGTCTGTGTTGCTTTTGCGTGTTCCGTCGGGATATATTATACCTGCCAACTTATCGGTGAAATCGTTATCATCGGTGGTAATATCTGTTTTGTGGCAGAAAACCGCAAAGCCGACACCTCGGTCGATAAGCTCCTCGGCAGGTACATATTCGTCTGGCACGCTGTCACGGAAGTTGGCAATAATAACAAAAGGAGGCTTTTGTTTGTACTTGGGCAGAATCATTTTGAAATCAAAAGAAAACTTGTTGCCGTTTATCGGGAAGGTAAGCGTTATTTTTTTATATATACCTTTGCCTGCGCAGCATCGCGTGTTTTCGGTTTCTTTAACAACAAAACTAAAAGATGGGGGAGCCGGAGGCATTATTCCGTACACCTCACGCTGCATGATCTTCAAAAGCTCATCTCGTCGTTTGTCTGCGTTTTCAGCCGTAACAGCTGCACCGTCTTCGAAAGTGAAAAGATCGGGAAGATTTCTTTCTGCAAGCAGTGTTTTAATATCCGAACCGTTCATATGGCAACCTCCTATACCGGTTTATGATATTTTAACACCGCCCGCATTATAAATCAAGATGTTATTTGTTGCCGTTTCCGATGTCATCCGTTATCAGCGCTTTTGCTTTTTCGCAAAGCTCATCTGCAATTTCTGCGTTCAAAGCTTCGGAATACAACTTAAAAGCGTTTGCTTTGCCTGGAACAACGGTAACACATCCGTTGGGAAAACTTATTTTTATGCCCTCATAGGTGTCCTGCAGCATGGAGTTTTCTTCGGTATCCGACAGCTTGCCTATAACAACGGTTTTTGTCAGATTATCCGGTAATTTAAAAGTTGTTTCTTTGTAAGCAAAACCGGGGGCATTGTGGAAGTATTCCGAAATATTCTTTTTTTCATGTGCAATAAGAGACAGAAATCTTGCGCACAGAAATATGTCGTCAAATGCCCAGTAACACGATTCAATCAAATGTCGCGGTATATTGAACCTTTTTCCCGATTGCTGAGGAAAGAAAAGTATTGAGGAATTGCCGTAATATTCGCGCAAGGTTTGCGGAGCAAGATAGGGCAGGGCAAAGGAGTTTGCTCCGCGTTCACGCTCTGCTTTTATTATTGCCGCAGCCATGTGATATTTGTCCACGGTATAGTTTCCCTGCTCAACGCTTATGCCGTGGTTTTCGTCATAGTGTATGATATATCCGCTGTGCTCTGTTGCGGTTTTGTGGTCAGTATATTCGCCGCCCATATCGAGAAAAAGCTTTTTGAGTATAGCAAATTCCCTTGGCGAAGTGCGGCTTACAAAAGCTGCTTTTATTTTGTCAAAGCTACCGCTTGTATAAGCCTTTGCGTTTGTCAGCAGCTCGTTGCAGTACAACAGCTCTGCTCCTTCAACCGCACGGGTGTATACAGGTGCTGCATTTGCTGTTAACGGTTGTGCAATAGCTTTTTCCAGCCTGCGTTCGTAATCTCTTGAAGGTGCAAGTCCGTTTTTGTTGAATATTTTGCACACAACTTTTTTATTGATTGTTTTTATATATAAAAAACAGTCTGCAGAAAAGCGTGATGCGCAAAAGCTTGCCAGCTTTTCAAAGCCTTCGCCAAAGTTGTAGGATACAGCGCCGCTGCGTTGTATACCGAGAAGTATTGCCTGAGTAAAAAGGGCGGAAAAAGGCGTTGTGTCGTTCATAATTCCGATTCGTGCTCCGCCACCGCAGGCGGTAACAACTGCGCGTCCGACAAGCTCGCATGCATCGGGCGAAAACTCACATGCGCTCCCAAGAACTACTCCGTTATCGTCATAATGCAGTGCGTTTGCGCAAAAGCAGCTTTTTTCTGTTTTGGCATGACGGTGCCGAGTGATGCATGTGTTGCCGCTAACAATGCTGCCGGCACTTATTTTTACATTTGCGGCAATAACTGTACCACCGCCGATGCTGCAATTTTTTCCGACGGTTACATTGCGGCAAGCAATGGTTCCCTCCACACGGCTTCCTGTTTCTATAACGCAGTTATCATGCATAATACTGCCTGCCAGCGATACGTTTTCGCCTATAATGCAGTTTTTGCCAAGGGAAGTGTTGGGGCCGATAACGGCACCGCTGCCTATTTTACAGCTTTTGTGGATATAGCACGGGGAAATAATTGTAACTCCGTTTGCTTCAAGGGTGCCATAATCTGCACATTCGGAGGTGTCAAGATCTTTCAGTTTCCCGTTTAGAGCATCTATACAGCATTTGTAATAGCTTTCCACAATTCCTATATCGCACCAGTAACCCTGCGCCCTGAATTCCGACAAGGTATAGCCTGATTGCAGCATTTTTGGGAAAAGATCCTTTGAAAAATCGTATTGACCCGGCGGAATAAGACCTGCAACCGAAGAGTTAATCACATAAATGCCCGTATTTACTCTGTTGCAGTTTACCTGT
>JAZSGA010000045.1:0-11122 GCA_045532495.1 Eubacteriales bacterium
TTCGGGCAACGCTCTTGAAAGCAGAGCTTTTATACCCGTATGCCCCGATCTGTTTAAAGCGCAAAGCCCATGCATAACTATTCTGCGGTTTTCGCTGTAAATGGGCATAACATCCGCCACAGTGCCAAGGGAAACAATATCAAGATATTTTTCACAAAGGGCAGGCAGGTTTTGTTCGCCGTCAAGAGCACAGATAAGCTTGAACACAACACCAACGCCTGCAAGCTCTGTCATGGGGTACCTGCTTCCGGGACGTTTGGGGTTGATCACGGCACAAGCCGCATCCGGTAGATCGCCACGGCACTCGTGGTGATCCGTGACTATAATATCCATGCCTTTTTCTTTTATGTACCGTGCTTCATCGCAAGCGGTAATACCCGTATCCACGGTGATTATAAGTCCTATTTTTGCCAAAGCAAATTTATCAATGGCTGTTGTGTTGAGACCGTAGCCTTCAGAAAGCCGCTCGGGTATATAATAGCATACATCTGCTCCCTGCTCATGGAGATAAAGGTACAAAGCCGCAACGGAAGATATACCGTCAACATCGTAATCGCCGTATATAAGAATACGTTCATGACGATCTATTGCCTGTTTGATGCGCAAAACCGCCTTGTCCATATCATCAAGCAGAAAAGGGTCAAAAAAGCTGTAGCTGCCTGCATCAAGAAAATCCCTTGCGGATTCTATATTGTCAAACCCTCGTATTACAAGCAATCTTACAAGAAAAGGAGATAACCCCAGCTCTTTTGAAAGCTTATCCACCAGGGCCCTGTCACATTCTTTTACAAGCCATTCTTTTTGGTTTTTAAGTTTTATATTCATTGGTATAATCCCACAGTTTTCAAATTAATATCAGGAAATGATCTGAGATATTTCCACAGGTTGATGTGTTTTGGTATATTTGTTAAAACCAAAACAAAACGCACAAAGCGAAATTGCAAAAGAAACAGCGCTTGCAATATAGCAAGCCGAAACAGATTCAAAGAATCTGCATGAAATAAAATATGCCGCAATGGCAATTATAATGGGTGCAGTAAAAATGCAGAAAGCGGCGCCAAGCACAAAGCCTGCACCGGACGAAAGTACAACATTATCGCCCACTTTGGCACCTGCAGTATTTTTTACGGTGACATCCAGCGGCTTGCCTTCAGCACAACCGCCGGATACGCCTGCACATAAATTCTTTTGTTTACAGCCTTCGCAGGCAGATGTGCGTATTACACGCACCACGGCTTCCTGACCGTTAATAGATATAACCTGACCGTTTTGTGTCATAAAAATTCCTTTAATCAATTGGTTTGTGTTGTTCAATATAATTAAGAGCACAACGTATTCCGTCCACAGCGGCGCTGGTAATACCGCCGGCATAACCCGCGCCTTCACCGCATGGGTAAAGACCGATACAAGAAAGCGACTGAAAGTTTTCGCCACGGTTTATGCGGACGGGAGATGATGTGCGTGTTTCGGGCGCGGTAAGCATGGCAGATCCCGATGCAAAGCCCTGTATGCGGCTTTCAAATGACAATATTCCCTGCCTCAGAAGTCCCGTTAGCCTTTGCGGAAACAGAGATGCTATATCGCAAAGCTGTGTTTTGCCCGTATAAGTGGGCAAAACATCTGTCACCTCCGCCCTGCCGTTGCCAAGAAAATGCGAAAGGTTTTCTATGGGAGCCGCACCGTTGCCGCCTGCAGCGCAAAAAGCCGCACGCTCAATTTGACGCTGAAACTCCATGGCACCGCATACAGTACCGTCAAAATCGTCTGTTCCCACAGATACGGCAATTGCGGAATTGGCATTGACACCGTCACGGGACGAATAACTCATGCCGTTTGTAACAATAGTATCGGGTTCACTGGCAGATGCCACCACAGTGCCGCCGGGGCACATGCAGAACGAATATACCGCTCTGTCACCAAACCTGCGGGACAAAGCATACTCGCCCTTTGGCAAAGCAGGATTCTGCGCATTACTGCCATACAAAGCAATGTCAATATTCTTTTGAAGATGCTCTATTCTAACACCGACGGAAAAAGGCTTTGCAGACATTTCCACTCCGCTTTCCAGCAATGCTTTGAAGGTATCTCTGGCACTGTGTCCCACGGCAAGAAAACATGTGTCGGTAACAATATCTCCGTTTGTCGTTTTAACAGCGCACAGTCTGCCCGATTCATCCTTTACAATACCCGTAAGGCATGTATCAAAGCGGACTTCTCCACCAAAGGATATTACGGTTTTGCGTATATTTTTTACTATTTCACGCAGTTTGTCCGTACCTACGTGCGGTTTTGCGTTATAAAGAATGTCTTTATCGGCACCGTGGGCATAAAAGGTTTCAAGTACATAGGAGCACAAACTGTCATTTATGCGGGTCATAAGCTTTCCGTCAGAAAAAGTGCCTGCTCCACCCTCGCCGAACTGAACATTGGATTCTGTGCTAAGCACACCGTTTTTCCAATAGTTTTCAACATCAAGCGTTCTTTTATCCACATCGCTTCCCCGTTCAATAACTATGGGGCAAAAACCCGCTTTTGCAAGAACAAGTGCCAAAAACATTCCGCAAGGTCCGAAGCCTGCAATAACAGGGCGATTTTTTTGCAATGTACTACCGTAGCAAAAATCCACACCGCTGTTTTCAAGCACAGAAACTCCGCATGCGGCACATCTTTCGCAAAATCCACGATAAGCCGTATCATTTACAAAATGCTCGCTTTGTAATGAAAACACCACGGAATATGTAAAAAATATGCTGTTCTTTTTGCGTGCATCCACGGATTTTTTAAATATGGCAAAGCTGTTATTGTCCACGGGATATCCAAGGTTGATACGTTTCACCTTTTTACGCGCCGTATCAACGGCACATGCATCGTACTGCGCAGGATCGGTAACGGAAGTGAGAGCAACGCGGATATTCCTTATAACAAGCTTTTCTATCTTATTCATTTTCCGCTCCGGATTCTTCCGCAGGTTCTTCTTCAACTATTTTGGATACTCTGAGTGAAGTATAGTGCACATCTTCTTCTATAAATGCATTTGCTCCAACGGAAGGATCAAGCGAAACATTTACAGGTATATTGCCATGCAATCCCTCCTCAAGCCCCGATGCCGAAACCGAAACTATTATATCCGACTGAGATATGGAGGATACAACATCCTCGCTTCCGCAAAGTTTTACCGTTACGGATTCTTCGGGATAAGCCACAAGCCCATCGGAAAGATCATCAACATTGATGCGGCGGTAATTTACGGTAAGATGCTTTTCGGTATAATCCTTTACAGAAAGCACCATGCTGCATTTTCCGCGAACCCCCACAAGGGTTATTCCATCGGGGAGATTGTATCCCACCTGCAGGGTTCTGGAATTGCCTATGGTTGTTTCGTCGATCTTATCGGTATAAACGGCAGTAAGCTTTTCCACATCCTCAACATCACCTCGCACAGTTACCTGCGAAGGATTTGCAGTGCATGCAATGTGATCTGCATCAAAATAATCACGGCTGAACTGAGGAAATACAGGTAATGTTTTTTCCATATATACGGGAACATACACGTCCACGGAAGATGTATCCATGCGTATATACTGATTGTTGATCTCTGTACCATCCTTTGAAATAAGCTTCAACGGCTTGTTGGTTATATTTACAGAACGGCTTATAAGATTAAGATCAACAGTTACCTCTGCCACCTCGACCTGGGAAAGTGCATCCTCAGGACCGTAAATCGTTATAAAATTCTTTGAAGTTTCAAGCTGACCTATTTTAAGGGATTTATCATCGCTGGTGCCGCCGGTATAATCGGCAGAAACCGCCACACTGCGGCTTGAAGACTTGTCAAGATAAACGTAAATGCTTTTGGGACTGTAATCCTCAACGGAAGATTCGTTAGCTGTGCTTACAATAATGTTCAAAGGATATTCGCCGGCCTCTGTAATGCCGGAAATATCCACCGTTGCGGTAATATCCGAGCTGTTCATTGTGTTTATAACACTGCGCTTGCCCGAAAGGGTTACTTCAATTGCGCTTCGCTCGCTGGAAAGCACTTCAAAGCCGCGGCTGTTTGTGCTGAACTGAACCTCAACTCCGCTGAAAGTGTCCTTGTATGTGGTGCTTTCGGCATCAATTACATAAAACCACAAACAAACTGCCGCAAACACACACAATAGCTTTGCACCAAGATCCGATGTAAAGCTCCTTTTAACAGCAGAGCCTGTTTCGGAATCAGCCACGGGAAGCTTGTCAAAAAATTCTTTTAAATAGTTTTTCATTTGACTTCGCCTCCTTCGGTTGCTGTTTCTTTTTTGGGTTCTGTAAACAAAAGCTTAACCAGCTCTCGCTTAAGGGTTATGTTATCATAATCACGGGTAAGTTTACCGTCCACCGCCAACGATACAATGCCCGTTTCCTCGGATACAATCAGGGTAACGCAGTCGGAATCCTCGCTCATACCTATACCGGCACGGTGGCGTGTGCCAAGATCCTTTACTATTTCGGGATTCATGGAAAGCGGCAGAACACAGCCTGCGGAATAAAAACGGTTGGATCGGATAATAAGAGCACCGTCATGCATGGGAGATTTGTTGAAAAAGATATTTTTAAGCAAATATGAGCTGGGCTCAGCATCGATAACCGTACCTGTCTTTATAACATCTCCAAGCTTTGTGGTTCGTTCAAAAACAATAAGGGCACCTGTTTTTTCGGCAGAAAATTCTGCCACAGCCTCAACCACGGCATCTATACAGCGAACCGTGTGCGAAAGACGTTTTTTATCCTTTTTGCTGTTGCGGGAAATAATGGAAGGACCGCCCATTTTTTCAAGGAAAGCACGTAATTCAGACTGAAATAGTATAACAAGTCCAATGGCACCCACCTGAACAATGCTTTCTATAAGAAAGCTCAGCACCTGCATTTCAAGTATATTGCTTATAAACATTACAAGTATTACAAACAAAATACCAACAGCAAGCTTGCCCGCACGTCTGTCACGCACAAAGCGGTATGTATAGTAGAATATAACAGAAACAATGGCAATATCTACAATATCAAATATGCTCATAGAGGATATCTGTGCACCGATTGCTGCAAATGCTTCAAGTATAGCGTTCATTCGGTATCCTCCTTTTTCACAAGCTTTGTACTTACTTCGCCCGAACGAAGTATTCCTGTTTTTCCGTCATCATACTGGACATAAAGGCTGGCGTAATCGTCAATACCAAGAACTTTTGCATGTACCGATTCATCACCGTTTGAAACAAGAACTTCTTTACCGATAAGAACGGAATGTTCACGGTACTGGTCAAGTATCTCGCCTTGCTGCTTTTTGTTTTTTACAAAAAGGGTTTTTTCGAGATGGTTAAGCACACATGCCGCCAGTTTGTTTTTGGAATAATCCACAGTTGAAAATTCGGCAAGAGTACCTGCGATTTCAGCAAGCTCACCGTCAAACGCTTTTGAAGAGGTATCGACATTTATGCCTATTCCCAAAACGCTGAAATCGCAAAAACCTTTGCGAACAACACGTTCGGCAAGAATTCCGCATATTTTTTTATCGTTAAGGTAAATATCGTTTACCCACTTTATACCGATTTCATCAATGCCCGTAAGCTCAGCCAGTGCGTTGCGCACGGCAACAGCTGCACGGACGGTTATCTGTTCGGCGTTTTCGATAAAATCTCTGCCCATAAGCAAAGTGCTCATATATAAGCCGCCTTCGGGAGAAACAAAGCTTTTTCCAAGCCTTCCCCTGCCTGCATGCTGCGTTGCCGCAATAACAGTAAAACCGTCATCAAGGGCAGAAATATGATTTTTTATGTAGCGGTTGGTAGAATCCACCGATTGCATAACCGCAAGGGTGGAACCAAGCACATTTGTATCAAGATAGGATGATACAGCCGCCACGGAAAGCGGCATGGAGGTTACAGGATAAGTACCTGCGGATTTTTTTGTCATCAGTAAAATGTCACCTCTTTCGTTTGAAAGAATACGGAATCATGCTCCGGGTATTGTCATATCAAAATCTATAATGCGTGATAATATGTAGTTGGAAACATACATACCGTCAGGCGAAAAAGCATAGCCTTTTTCGGTACGGATAATGTGTCCCGAATCAACGTAGGGTTTGATTTTTGAAAAATAAAGCTTGTCAAAATCCCTGCCGAAAAGCTTATAAAACTTTTCGCAGTCAACACCGTCGGTAAGGCGCATACGCAGCATTACGTATTCTGCCACACGCGCAGATTGCGGAATATCGATCATTTCGTCGATAATGCTTTCGTCTGCACCGTTTTCGGAAAAGCTGTCTATGTAAAGACCAATATCCTTTTTGAAGGAAAACCTTTTTCCCGAAAAATACGAATGTGCCGCAGGGCCCATGCCGAGATATTCATCGCCGTTCCAGTATTTTACATTGTGGCGGCAATATTTATCTTTTTTTGAAAAATTGGAAATCTCATACTGGCAATATCCGTTTTGGTGTAAAAGCTCACGGGATACAAAATACATTTCGCTTTCGGAATCCTCGTTGGGCAAGGCAAGATTATTCTGCTGTTCGTAAAACGGAGTTCCCTCTTCGAGCTTTAATCCGTAAAACGAAATGTGCTCGGGAGAAAGCTTAAAAACCGTACCCAATGTGGTAACAAGCTCGTTCATTGTCTGATTGGGCAAACCGAACATTATATCCATGCTGATGTTATCAAAACCCACAGCGCGCGCAGTTTTAAAGGCTTCGATATTTTCGCGGACATCATGTACCCTGCCGCAAACTTTAAGATCGCAGTCGCAAAAGCTCTGTGTTCCAAGGCTCAGGCGGTTTACACCTGCCTTTTTTAAAGCTTTAAGCTTTTTCTTATCCACAGTACCGGGGTTTGCCTCAACGGTAACCTCTGCTTTTTTAGCCACGTTAAAAGACTGATAAACGGTTTTGAAAAGGGTGTTTATTTGCCTTTCATCAAGCAAAGAAGGAGTTCCGCCGCCAATAAATACAGTATCTACGGTATATTCCGAAGTCTGAAGGCTGTATTCCGACATGTGCTGAAACAGCGCGGAAAGATATTCGTCAGGCACTCCTGACGTTGTGGGTACGGAGTAAAAGTCACAATAATTGCACTTTTTCAAACAGTACGGGATATGGATATACAATCCCAGTTTTTTCATAGTTGATCAACCTTTATAAAAATTAGTCTTCGTCAAATTTAAGCACAGCCATAAAAGCTTCCTGCGGAACTTCTACGCTGCCGAAGGAACGCATGCGGCGTTTACCTTCTTTTTGTTTTTCAAGCAGCTTTTTCTTACGGGTAATATCACCGCCGTAGCATTTTGCAAGCACGTCCTTGCGCAATGCTTTTACGGTTTCACGGGCAATAATTTTGCCGCCAACCGCCGCCTGGATAGGGATTTCAAAAAGCTGTCTGGGAATATTGTCCTTAAGCTTTTCGGCAATACGGCGTGCTCTGCCGTAAGCCTTATCGGAGTGCACTATAAACGATAGGGCATCCACCGCTTCACCGTTGAGAAGAATATCAAGCTTTACAAGGGAGGATCTTTCGTATCCGTTAAGCTCATAATCCAGGGATGCATAACCCTTGCTTCGAGATTTTAGCGCATCAAAGAAATCGTAAACTATTTCGTTGAGCGGCAGGAAATAATGCAGCTCCGCACGGGTGGTATCAAGATATTTCATGTCCTTGAATACACCTCGTCTGTCCTGACAAAGCTCCATTATACCGCCCACATATTCCGTGGGAGTAATAATGCTGGCTTTTACAATGGGCTCGCTGGCGTATTCACATTCATCGGACGCCGGGAAATTTGCAGGATTGTCCACGTAATACTCGCTGCCGTCATGTCGGGTGATTTTGTATATAACGCTGGGTGCTGTGGTTATAAGGTCAAGATTGAATTCGCGTTCAAGACGTTCTTCTATAACTTCCATGTGCAAAAGTCCGAGGAATCCGCAACGGAAACCAAAGCCGAGCGCTATGGAAGTTTCGGGCTCAAAGGTAAGGGATGCATCGTTAAGACAAAGCTTTTCAAGCGCATCACGCAAATCTCCGTAACGGGCACCATCTGCAGGATAAATACCGCTGAACACAACGGGAAGTGCCTGTTTAAATCCCGGCAGAGCTTCGTCAACGGGATTATCGTTAAGGGTAACGGTATCGCCCACACGGGTATCGGAAACGGTTTTGATGGCGGCGGTTATATAACCAACCTCACCTGCAGAAAGCGAAGGTGCTTTTGCAAGACCAAAAGGTCTTAAATAACCCACTTCGTTTACTTCGTATGTTACACCGCTTGACATCATGCGGATAACATCGCCCGCCTTTACAGTGCCATCATAAACACGGATATATACAACAACTCCGCGGTAGGAATCGTAATATGAGTCAAAAATAAGAGCTTTGAGCGGTTTTGAGGAATCGCCCTTGGGGGCAGGAATGGATTTTATAACCTGCTCTAAAACTTTATCGATGTTAATGCCTGCCTTTGCGGAAACGCAAGGCGCTTCATCCGCAGGGATGCCTATAATATCTTCGACCTCGGTACGCACTTTTTCGGGCTGTGCGGAAGGAAGGTCAATTTTGTTTATAACCGGAACGATCTCAAGATCGTTATCAAAGGCAAGGTAAGCGTTTGCCATTGTCTGTGCTTCAATACCCTGTGTGGCATCTATTACAAGCAAAGCACCCTCGCAAGCCTTGAGCGAACGTGATACTTCATAGTTAAAATCCACGTGACCGGGAGTGTCTATAAGGTTAAATACGTATTCTTCGCCCTCGTAAGTATAATTGAGTTTTACGGCACGGGCTTTTATGGTTATACCACGCTCACGTTCAAGATCCATGTTATCAAGAAGCTGATCTTCCATTTCGCGTTTTTCAACGGTATCTGTAAGCTCAAGAATACGGTCAGCTAGGGTGGATTTACCGTGGTCTATGTGCGCTATTATGCAAAAATTTCGGATGTGAGACTGATCGTTTGACATGTGTATAAAGATTTCCTTTCGTTTGTAAAATCTCAAAAAAGCATATAGTAATTCATCTTACACTTATTAACTATATAATTATATACCAAACCGCTGCATTAATCAATAGTCTTGGTGATAAAATTTATATATTTTTCATATTGATATTTGTATAAATATGCATTATAATATAAATAAGTATTATGGCATATTATGCCGTACCGAAAGGCAGTACAAATGATATATTTCGACAACGCCGCCACCACCCGTGTGTGCGAGCAGGCAGCAAAAGCAGCATACGCTGTAATGACTGAGAATTTCGGCAATCCGTCCAGCGTTCACGATCTGGGCTACAATGCCGAAAGGATACTTAAAGCATCGCGAAAAACCATACTATCCCATTTCGGAAGCACCGACAGAGGTGATGACCTTATATTCACCTCCGGCGGCACCGAAGCCAATAATATAGCAATTTTCGGAGCACTTGCCGCAGGAAAGCACAAGGGAAAAAACGTGTTCTTTTCCGATTCCGAGCATGCATCGGTCCACAACATTTCAAAGGAGCTTATCGGGCGAGGATATAACGTAAAATACATACCTACCCGCGGCGGAAAGATAGATTTTGATTTTTGCGAAAAAAATTTTGATAAAGATACCGTTCTCATATCGTGCATGTACGCCAACAACGAAACGGGTGCATTGTATGATATAAAATCTCTGTCAGCTCTGCGCAAAAAGCTATGCCCTTCTGCCCTGCTTCACACCGATGCTGTTCAGGCCTTCGGCAAAACAGCAACATCGCTTGCGCTGTGCGGCGCCGATCTTATTTCCGTAAGCGGACACAAGGTTCATGCGCCAAAGGGTGTGGGAGCTCTATTTATCCGTTCAGGCATACACATACCGGGGCTTGTTTTCGGCGGCGGGCAGGAAAAGGATATCCGCCCCGGCACAGAGCCTTTGCCGGCGATAGCCGCTTTTGCCGCAGCATGTGACAGCGTATTTTCCAAGGATAACATCAGCAAGGTCACACAGCTTCGCAATTACCTTGTATCACGAATCGAAACAGATGTGCCGTCAGTTAGAATAAACACACCCGAAGCATTTTTACCCCATGTGGTTTCGCTCACCCTACCTTCCATCAAAAGTGAGGTCATGCTTAGATATTTATCCGCAAACGATATTTACATTTCAGCAGGATCGGCATGTACATCAAAACACCGCGAAAACAGAGTGCTTGCCGCCTTCGGGCTTGACTCAAAGCAGGCAGATTACACCGTGAGAATAAGCTTTTGCGAAGAAAACACCTGCGACGAAGCAGATATTTTTATAAACAAGCTAATATCGGGAATAAATTCCCTTGTTCATGTAAAATAACGGCAAACGGAGGTTTTTATGACACTTAACGATATACTTAAACTTGACAACATTGATATAACCGCTCACACTAACGGTAAAGATTGTGAATATACCTCCCTGTGCTACGATTCACGCAAGGTGAGTAACGGCAGCATGTTCATATGCCTCAAGGGTGCTCTTGCCGATGGGCACAAATATATAGAAAAAGCGGTTTTATCGGGTGCACTTGCCGTTGTTGTTTCGGAACAGACAGAGTACGAAAAATACAAAGAAATTTATCCCGATGTGTCATTTATTCTTTGCAAGGACACTCGCAAAGCGCTGGCTGCAATTTCTGCACTTTTCTTTGGCAATCCTGCGGATAAACTTTTTATCATAGGAATAACCGGAACAAAAGGCAAAACCAGCACATCCTTTATGACAAAATCTGTTTTGACTCATGCGGGAATAAAGTGCGGAAATATTGGCACCACTGGCATTTATTATGCCGATAAATACGAGCACACCGAAAATTCAACCCCCGAAAGCTATGAACTTCACCGCGTTTTTGCAGATATGGTCAATTGCGGAATTACCCATGTTGTAATGGAAGTATCCTCCCAGGCTCTTATGATGCACAGAACCTACGGCATAAACTTTGATGTTGCGGTTTTTACAAATATTTCGCCCGACCACATAGGCGAAAACGAACATTCCGATTTTGAGCAGTATCTTGACTGCAAAAAACTTATTTTCAGTCAGTGCAAAAAAGCCGTTATAAATGCGGACAGCGACAGACTTTCCGATATCATGCAGGCGGCAAAAAAC
>JAZSGA010000108.1:0-4953 GCA_045532495.1 Eubacteriales bacterium
GGGAACATCCACTGTTAATGCGAGCAAAACCGAATTTGACCTTAACCGCACACCCACACGTCTTGATGCCTTGATAATGCTTGTCAGATTACTTGGAAAAGAAGATCAGGCTAACAAAGCTTTAAAAGATCATCCTTTTAATGATGTGCCCGAATGGGCAGACGGTTATGTAACTTACGCATACAAAAACAACATTTTAAAAGGAATAACATCAACTTTGTTTGGTTCGGATACTCCCGCCACATCACAGATGTATATTACTTTTATATTGCGTGCAGCAGGATACAGCGACACATCTGCCAATCCCGATTTTACGTACTCAAATCCATGGGAGCTTGCCGAAAAAATCGGCATCGGAGAAACCGAAAAAGGCATTTTCACACGCGGTGATATGGCCGTAATTTCTTACAACGCTTTATTTGCCGATACACCAAACAACATAAAGCTTTTTGAAAAACTGATTTCCGACAACGTTTTTACGGAAAATATATGGAACACAATTAATAAATAAAGAACTTGCAAAAAAGGACTTGAGCTCACACTCAAGTCCTTATGTTTTTATATTTCTTTAAGAATAGCAAAACCGCATGCCGGTACGCTGTAGGCTTTTCCCGCTTTTATTTCGGATCCGTTATACAGATCAACAAAGCCACTGCGTACATCCATACAATATTTGTCGCTGCCCATATTTACAACAATGGTTATTTTCTCGTCATTGTAAACACGGTCAAAGCAGAACACGCTGCCCGATGGTTCATATACTTTAATGTCTCCACGGCACAAGGCAGGCTCACTGCGGCGTATATTTCCAATTTTTTTGTAATGCTCAAGCAATTGTACATCTTCCCTGCCCCACGGATATGTTTTTCGGCAAAACGGGTCATGGCATCCCTGGGTACCTGCTTCATCGCCATAAAACAGCGATGGCACTCCCGGCAAGGTATACTGCAACACCGAAGCACAAAGCAGACGTGTTTTTCCCTTTGCGTATTCCTTTTCGGTCATTTTAAATTTGCAAAGCTCATCGCCACACATGCCTTCATATCTTCTTGTACCAAGAACCGTGATTATTCTTTCGGTATCGTGGGTGCCGAGGATATTCATTAATGACAGCGCACTTGCCATAGGATATGACGAATAAATATCGCATACGGCATCGTAAAGCTTTACCGCATTTGCGCTGCATACATAATCCACAATACCGTTTTTTATGGGATAATTCATAACGCCGTCAAGCTGTTTGCCAAGAAAATAACTGCGGCGCAAACCGTAAGCGCACTTATCTGCGGCGTTTTCCCAAACCTCTCCGATTATTAACGCATCGGGCTTTGCCGATTTTACCGTTTTTCTCAGTCGGCACAAAAAGCTGTCGGGCAATTCGTCCGCCACATCAAGGCGGTAGCCGGATATGCCCATGTCGAGATATTTTGCAGCTATTCCGTTGTCACCGGCAAGATAATCTTCAACATCGGGATTTTTTGTATTAAGCTTTGGCAAAATGGTTATTCCCCACCAGCTGCTGTATTCATCCGGGTAATCGGTGAAATAATACCAGTCACGATATGGAGATTGCGGATCGTTATATGCACCCTTGTTGCCGTATCTGCCGTATTTATTGAAATAAATACTGTCATCTCCCGTATGGTTAAATACCCCGTCAAGGATAATTTTTATGCCGCGTTTATCGCACTCGGCTATAAGCTGTTTTAAAGCCTCGTCGCCGCCAAACATTTCGTCCACGTGCGAGTAATCGCCAGTATCATATTTGTGATTGGAATACGCCTCAAATATGGGGCTTAAATAAATAACACTTACACCAAGTGATGACAGCATATCAAGCTTTTCGCAAACACCGTAAAGCGTGCCTCCGAAAAACATATTATTACTGCAGAAATCGCCCGGATGATTGCCGTACTGCGGAATACCGTCATACCAGTCATCGTTCATAACAGCATCTTCCCTTATGGGAACCTTTTTGCTTCCACGGCAGAATCTGTCCACAAAAATATGGTACATAACTCCGTCATGAAACCACTTGGGTGTTGTGTAATCATCGGTATAAACCGACATTTTAAACTCGTTTGCTACAGAGTATGATTCATCGTATGTCAAAAAGCCGTCTACATTGTTGGACGATGCAAAATACACCGTTGCATCCCCCACCGAAAAAGCTATGCGATAAAACAAAAGCGAAGGTTTACCGCATATTTCGGGGACAGGCACTGTCAGCAGATACACATCATATCCGCCGTTTGTTTCCGAATATGAAAAATCCGCATTGAACACAAAACGCGATCCGTCGGAATGTAAAAGTAATCTGGGCGCAACAACCCCCAGCTGTCTTTCAACCAACAGTCGCAGCTCCACATTATCTGACAAAGCACAGCATTTGCTGAATGATGGTTTTCCGTCACGCATTGACTGTAATATTATGCTTTTTCTTGTAAAAATATCTATGGGATTAAGAGCTAACATCAGTAAAAACTCCAATAAAAATGTTTAACACAAAAAACGCACTGCGGCAAAGATACAGTACCTTTGCCGCAAACGTCAATTATAAACCGAATTATTTTTTGGATACGGTAACCTTGTTAAGGTGCCAGATATCCTTTGCATAATCCTCAATACTGCGGTCAGCCGCAAAATAGCCTGCAGAAGCAATGTTCATAAGGGACATTCTGTTCCATTCCGGCTTGTTGCGGTAACCGTCGATAAGCTTATCGTGAACACGTGTATACGAATCAAAATCAGCAAGGCACATATAAGGATCGGCAACACCGTGACCTGCCAGCAGGTAATTTGCAATGTCGGAAAAGTTTTCGCCGGCAAAGCCATTTCTCAGAGAATTTATAGCCTCGTTAAGACGCTTGTTGTTTACACAGTAAAGTGCAGAATTGTATCCTGCCAGCCACTGCTTTTCAACTTCATCCGCTGTAAGACCAAAAATAAACATATTTTCCTTGCCTGCCGCTGCAAGCATTTCCACATTTGCACCGTCAAGGGTACCAATGGTAAGCGCACCGTTTATCATAAGCTTCATACAGCCGGTACCGCTGGCTTCCTTACCCGCAAGAGATATCTGTTCGGATATTTCCGCCGCAGGTATAAGGCTTTCGGCCATGCTTACGTTATAATCCTCAAGGAACACAACACGGAGCTTTTCGCGGAGCTTGGGGTTCTGCTCGATATCCTTGGAGATGTAGTATATAAGCTTTATTATCTGCTTTGCCATATAATAACCGGGCGCCGCTTTTGCACCAAACAGATATGTCTGCGGAACTATATCAGCATCGGGGTTTTCCTTAAGCATATTATAAACACTTATGATATTAAGAGCGTTGAGCAGCTGGCGCTTATATTCATGCAGACGCTTGATCTGAACGTCAAAAACAGAGTTGGGATCAAGTTTTATGCCACACTTTTTATAAACCTTTTCGGCAAAAGCTTCTTTGTTGCGGTGCTTGATCTCGCCAAGCTTTTCAAGAACGGTTTTATCACATTCAAACTTTTTAAAATCGGCAATTTTTTCAGGATTCTTGTGGTATCCGGTACCGATGCAGTCATCCAACAAAGATGCAAGCTCGGGGTTGGAGCTGTTTAGCCATCTTCTGTGAGCAATGCCGTTTGTAACATTGCGGAACTTATGCGGATACATTTTATAGAAATCCTTAAAGGTAGAAGCTTTAAGAATATCGGAGTGGAGTTTTGAAACACCGTTTACGGAGTTTGAACCCACAACGCTGAGATTTGCCATTTTCACCTGCGAATTGCAAAGGATGGAAAGGCCGGATATTTTATCCCAGTTGCCGGGGAATGTGTTCCATGCATCCTTGCAGAAACGCTCATTTATTTCACGCACAATGGAATAAATTCTGGGGAGCTTCAATCTGAACAGATCCTCATTCCAACATTCAAGCGCTTCGGGCATAACCGTGTGGTTTGTGTAGGACACAATGCGTGTAACCATATCCCACGCCGCATCCCAATCGAGGTAATATTCGTCAATGAAGATGCGCATAAGTTCGGGAATACACAATGCGGGATGAGTATCGTTTATGTGAATTGCAACCTTTTCGGGCAGATTCTGAAGAGTTCCGTAAACCGCCATATGGTCGCGTATAATGCTCTGACAAGAAGCAGAAACAAGAAAATACTGCTGTGTCAAACGAAGAAGCTTACCTTCGTTGTGATTATCAGAAGGATAAAGTACCTTTGAAATCACTTCAGCCTTTGTGCTTTCTTCCAAGGCCTGGGTATACTGGCCCTGGGTAAACAGCTTCATGTTGAAGTTTACTATGTCGCGTGCCTTCCAGAGTCGCAGCTGGCTTACCGCATCGGATTTGTAGCCCGATATCATCATGTCATAGGGTACCGCTTCAACTTCCTCATAGTTTTCGTAAACGACCTCAAGTCTGCCGTTATTCCAGTTTTCTTTCACATGACCGCCGAATTTGACTTTGAAAATTCTGTCGGTTCTGGGAATAAGCCAGCTTTCGCCGCCGGGCAACCAGATATCAGGAAGTTCCACCTGAGTTCCGTCAACTATTTTCTGTTTGAAAAGTCCGTATTCATAGCATATAGAAAAGCCTGTGGCAGGATAATCAAGGGATGAAAGCGAATCCATAAAGCACGCCGCAAGTCTTCCGAGTCCTCCGTTTCCGAGTCCTGCATCAGGCTCGCATTCGTAAAGTGAATCGAGGTCTGTGCCGTACTCTGCGAGTGCCTCGTTATACGCTTCCGCCAGCTCGAGGTTATGGAGGTTTGTCTTGAGAGAACGTCCGAGGAGAAATTCGATGGACATGTAGTATATTCTCTTTTTGCCTTCTCTGTTGACCTGTGTTCGAAAATCCGAGCGCTTCTGTGTAAGGATATCCTTTACAGACATTGCGCAAGCCTTATAGAGCTGGTCCTTTGTTGCTTCTTCGGGCGCAGTTCCGAAATATCTTGCAAGCT
>JAZSGA010000140.1:0-6262 GCA_045532495.1 Eubacteriales bacterium
AAATTCATATTCCAAAGCTCCTTTGGATGCGAGCATATTGTATCGGATAAAAGCAAGGTTGAAGAATACATAACGCAGGAATACACCGGAGTGTCAAAAGATTCCATACCGAACACAGAGCCCCTTGACGGGCATTACAGCCGAGTTTTTCTTTCGTGGATGAATGATGGTCTTACCGCCAAAACTCTTTCAAAATTGCTTTGCATGTCTGCAAAAAAAGAGCCTTGTGGTACGGAACAGCTTGAGAATAAAATACAGCTCTTAAAAAAGCTTGTTGATGCGAGCATATTGCCTTTTGATGCGGTTGTATTTAATGAAAAACTTGAAAAATGGCGTGCTGCAGGATATCCCGCTTTGCATCATTCCGACATTTTCCGCACAAAATATCGCCCGTCTTACCGTGTGATAGATAACCGATATGCAGATTTTATAAAGCTTTTTGCGCAAATTGATAAGCTTTCGGCAACAAAATCTTTGGTTATTGCCATTGAGGGCGGCAGTGCCAGCGGAAAAACCACTTTGTCGTCAATACTTGAGCAAGTTTACGGATGCACCGTTTTTCATATTGACGATTATTTTTTACGCCCCGAACAACGAACAGCCCGGCGACTTGCAGAGCCCGGAGGCAACTTTGACAGAGAAAGGTTTTTTGATGAGATATTAAAGCCCCTTTCACAAAAGCAAGATGTTACCTACAGAAGATTTGATTGCTCAACACAAACTTTTTGCCCACCTATAACCGTGCACCCGAAAAAAATCACCGTTATAGAGGGCGCATATTCCATGCACCCCATGCTTGCGCCTTACTATGATCTTTGCGTATTTATGGATATTGACAGCGACTGTCAGAAAGAGCGAATTTTAAAACGCAATTCGCCGCAGCTTGCACAAAGGTTTTTTAATGAGTGGATACCCATGGAACAAAGATACTTTTCTGCCATGGAAATCAAAAGTAAATGCAGTATGTGCTTTGAAATCAAAAAAGATAATTGAAATAAAACGGCGTACCGATAATTTGCGGTACGCCTTACTTTTTATTCGTTTGTTATAATATTTTTTATTACGCCTTTTCCCGTGGCGGTGCCGTCGCCGTATATGTCGTCAAAAACAATAGTGTGTATATGTTTTTTTGCTTCATTTGTATCACCCGAATTAACGGATATATTTTTAAGATACAGATTTTCAACGGTGCTGTTTATTTCGGGATCAAAAATTTCAATTTTGCCGTCACGCACCGATTTAGGTCCTGCACATATAAAAAACGACATTGGGTATTTGTCTTTATACAGCTTGACATTTATGTTTTCAAAATACAGATTTCCAATGTTTGCTCCAAGTTCAAAGCCTGCAATACTTCCCGTAACAGGATTTGATTCCATATAATCCTTCAGCATATCAACGGGTTGATAAAGGTCTATATCTATATCCTCAAAATAGATGTTGTCACCGCTGCCGGTGTTGCCGTGCTCACGTTGCTGTTCCACATTGTATCTTGGTGATTGGAAATACAGCTTGAAGGTGTTTATGCCTTTTACGTTTTTTATGACAGTATCGCTCAGCGAGCAATCCACCAAAGAACCGTCGTCATAACGGTATATTCCCGGTAGCAAACGCATGGCTTTGTATCTGCTTGTTTTGTAAAGATCCAGTTTTTCGCACCATATGGTTTTGGCAGGCCCGAAGTTTATGGAAGAGCTTTGCCAGTCATACATATTCAGCGCTACAAGATCATCACCCACTTCGCCCCTGATGTTGTGAATATAGGCATTTTCCGTGTTGCCGTTGATATGTACACCATCGGCAAAGCAGCTGTCAAATTCTATGTTTTCCACCACAATATTTTTTACGTTTCCGATCTGAAATGCAAAACCGCCTGTGTGGGATAATGTCATGTTTTCGAGTATTAGGTTTTTTACATTGTTGAACAGCATGCAGGTATAAACTCCGAAATAGCTTCTTTGTTCGTCATACATTCCTGCTGTACCGTAGTCAACTCTGCCGTCACGTTCTTCTTCCCAAATGCCGCCTGAAATATGTATGTTGGTGTCGGGATGGGCAAAGGTTTCTTTTTTATGTGTTCCGTCTTCGTTGTTAAGATTTCTCAATAAAAGGGTTTTTGTTCCTTTTTTCAGCCGGATAACAGCGCCGTCAAGAGCTTCGATGTACGTATCCGACGGAACGGTTATTGTGTTGTCTATACAGTATGGTTTGTCTGACGGAGGAATGATGATATGTCTGTTTTCGTTTATTGCAGTCTGAAAAGCTTTTGTCCAGATTTCATTTCCTTCGCTATCGGTTTCCATCATTGAAATATATTTTTCCACGGAAACTCCCGCAGCATGCTTTTGAGAAAGTCTGTGATTGGTATCTTTCATGGAGATGACAGTGTTGTAAATTTCCTGCTTTGTCATAATTGGCTCCCTAATCAGCATTTTGTTGATCTATAGGTATAATATAGCATATAAAACAAAAAACCGCAACAGTAATTTTATTTGTTGCGGCTTTTTTATTGTTGTTATTTAAAGAAACTTCCCAGAATGCCGCGCACCACTTTTTTGCCTATCTCACGGCCAATGGTGTTTGCGGTGCTGTTGATGGCTTTTTCAAAAACTGTTTGTTTTTTTCTGCCCGAGGTTTTTTTGGTTTTTTCTTTTTGCTTTTCTTCTTTTGCTTTTTCCTGTGCTTGTTCTTTTTCTTTGTCCTGCGCTATTTCAACAAGCTTTTCGTATGCGGATACGTTGTCTTTTTCGGTTGCATATTTGCCCTTTAAAAGGCTGGAATCCACAACAGCCAAAAGCTCGGTATCCAAAACCGCCGCCATGCTGCTTTTGGGCGGCAATATGTTTGCACGTTCAACTATGGATGGCACGCCCTTTTCGTCAAGCACAGATACAAGCGCCTCGCCCGTACCAAGCTCCTGAATGGCATCCACGGTCCTGAACGAAGGGTTAATGCGGAATGATTTTGCCGCCGCATTAAGAGCTTTCTGATCGGCAGGTGTGTACGCACGCAGGGCATGCTGAACACGGTTGCCTATCTGTCCGAGTACGCTGTCGGGAATATCGGACGGGTTTTGAGTTATAAACCAAACACTTACACCTTTGGAGCGTATAAGCCTTACCACCTGCTCAACCTTATCTATAAGTGCTTTTGGCGCATCGTCAAACAGCAAATGCGCTTCATCGAAGAAGAAAGCAAGCTTTGGTTTTTCAAGGTCTCCGGCTTCGGGGAGCATGTCATATATTTCAGAAAGCATCCACAAAAGGAAGGTGCCGTAAAGCAAGGGGCGCTGGAAAAGTTCGGCACATTCAAGGATATTCATGTAACCTCTGCCGTGGCTATCCCATTTGAACCAGTCGGAAAGTTCAAGCGAGGGCTCGCCGAAAAACATTTCTCCGCCCTCATCCTCCAGCGCAAGCAGTGAACGCTGTATTGCTCCTACGGATTGAGAAGAAATATTGCCGTATTGCAGCTTGAATTCCTTTGCATTGTCACCCACATACTGAAGCATTGCCTTTAAATCTTTAAGGTCAATAAGCAGCAGTTGTTTGTCATCGGCAACGCGGAAAACTATTCGGAGAACTCCGCTTTGTGTGTCGTTAAGTCCAAGCAAACGGGCAAGCAGATCGGGGCCCATTTCGGATATGGTGGTTCTTACGGGAAGTCCTTTTTTGCCGTACACATCCCAGAATTCCACGGGATATGTACAGTAGTTAAAGTCGGTTATTCCCATGGTATCAATGCTTCTGCGGATGTGTTTGTTTTCGCAGCCTTCCTTGCACATGCCCGAAAGGTCACCTTTTATATCGGCAACAAAAACGGGTACACCCATGTCGGAAAAGCTTTCGGCAAGCACTTTAAGAGTTACTGTTTTACCCGTGCCTGTTGCACCTGCTATAAGTCCGTGGCGATTTGCCATGGAAGGCTCAAGATAAACTTTCTTTTGCCCCGTGGCAAGCCAAACTTTATGAATATCTTTTTGATACATAATTTGTCCTCTTAAAAAATGTTATAAGTATATTATAACAGATTCTTTGATTTTTTCAATATATTTGAGCTTTTTTATCCAAAACCCACCGCACTCCATGAGTCGTTTTCTTCGTTGTACTCA
Organism: Eubacteriales bacterium; assembly: GCA_045532495.1. Taxonomy (GTDB): domain Bacteria; phylum Bacillota; class Clostridia; order Oscillospirales; family CAG-382; genus UMGS1052. The sequence continues at coordinate 4,112 of JAZSGA010000140.1, forward strand.
TAAACGCTGTTTGGTGCTACTGCATAAACCTTTTCAATTACGATGCTGTCAGGGTATTCGGTGGCAAGCTCAATACAACGGTGGGGAATTCCGTCAATGTATTCGGGAGCAAAATTTGCTTTTTCCAAAAGTATCATTCCGCTGTCAAGAGCTTTTTTGACATCATATATCTCACGCAGAACATCGGATGCTTCTGCAAAGGTGAGCATTACTGCATCATCTTCCAGCATATATCTTTCATAAAGCGTGTGGCAGTATAGAGGGTTGCCTGCAAAATCTGCAGTTACTTCGGAAGGTGAAAAGGGGATGTTGTTGTTCAATTCCACTTTGCCGTCAGTCCATGTCATAAAGCTTACCCATGTTTCGGACGGTAAGTATTCAATTTCAACACCTGCAATAAACTGTGGTTTTCCGTTATCAAGCATGCGGAAAGCAAGGCTGTTTATTGAAACAGCTTTGTTGTTTTCTTCCTTTACAGATACATTAAAATCGTGTAGCAGCTTTTGCTCGGTCATACCTGCATCAATAAGGGCTTGTTCAAGGGTATACTGATCACCCGTTGCTTTGTCATAAACCCAGGATGCAACGTTTCCGCTGGTGCCGTATGTGGGGTAGGATATGTATGTGACCACAGCATTAAGATATCTGTCGGTAAAGGTGGGCCATGCAAGAAAATCGCACCATTCCTCATCGCTGTAACAGTAGTTGTAAAGATACTCCTGATAAAGAGTGTTTATTTCTTGGTTCATACTGTCAATCGCAAAGTTTTCTTTCTCGCTATGGAACTGCATAAGCTCAATATTGCTGGGAGCGCTGAATAAGCCCTCCTCCGTTATTGTTTCTTCTTCGTATATGGTGTATACAACGCTCAGCTGTGCATCGTGCTCATACACTGTTTCGTTTTCCGCCGTGTACGGCACATCAGTAAAACATTCGTAAACATCAATGCCGTTTACAGTGTTGCCATCATTGTTCACTTGCACGTCAATGCGGTAATTGTTGCCGTTATCGTCCAATGCATCTATAAAGGATTTGCAGTCGGTTTCGGTCAATGTTAAAACAGTACCCTTGGGAATAATCTGTTTTTCGCCGTTTTGTGTGTTGGCAAGCTCTATGTCACAAAGTGTTTGTTTTTTGTGATTGTCGGCATTTACGAAAAACAGCTTTTGATCCGATTCGGGCAGGGCTGTTTTTTTGTTTGCACTGTAATTTTTATATGCCGTGTTTTTGGAATCAAGCAAATGAAAATAGGTTTCCAGGTTCATGCTGCAAGGATTGTTGGTTATTTCTCTGTAGTAGCCGCCGTATTCCGAAATTCCGGGATCATAATGCTTTTTGAATCCCAGTTCAACCTTGTCAATCTTGGTTATGCCGTCTTTTTCAACTTTGTAGATATGTAAGGAGTTTTTGCCGTTGTCTTCTCCAACTTCGGTATAAAGAAAATATTCTCCGTCTATGCATACAAGAAAAGAGGTAAGGGAAGTGCCGTTAAGATTATCTTCGGTATACTCGTTTTCGTTTATGTCGGCAACTATTGTTCCGCAGTCAAAGCCTTGTTCATCCACATGGCAGCCGACCATAATTGTGTCACGTTTACCATCGTTTTTGTCCATATCAAAGGTGTAGGGCTCAAAATATGCAAGCTCTATGGCATGGGATGAGGGAGCTTTTGTATATTCGGCATTAAAAAGTTGCGGGTGCTCGTCAAACCACACATCCACTTTTATTAGCCCTGCCGCATAGGATGCAATGGCATAAGGGTTAAAATAAACGGTGAGTTTTTGGTAGTCTATGGTCCAGACAGCGCTGTCATCTAACATTTCATAAATCGATTCGCGTCTTTCCTCATAAATTTCTTCGGGATGGGAATGCATTATACTTTCAAACACATATTTGTATAAAGACTGCTTGTCGCCAATGATGTCGGATAGCTCAACTTCCTTGCCCGTTTGCGGATCAAGGTTAATGCCGACGCTGGAGTAATACCCGTGCACACCACCGCTGTATGTGGAAAAGTCGCCTCTTATACTCACAATTTGTTTGTCTGCGCGCAAAACAAAGTGCTCTGTGTTTTCGTAAAAAGATGATATGTGTTCATCATATGATTCGTTGTAATATGTTTTAAAGGAATTTGCGGATTCGTAGCTGTAG
>JAZSGA010000245.1:0-7944 GCA_045532495.1 Eubacteriales bacterium
AAATGCGGCTTTGTTATGCAGTTGCACATAGGCGCACAGCGGACCACCAGCACACGCCTGCGTGCCCTTGCCGGTGCCGCAGGGGGATACGCCGCCATAGGCAACAGCGTCAATATAAAGTCACTTACAAGTTTTATTGATGCTCTGGAGCAAAAGCACGGTCTGCCAAAAACGGTGCTGTTTACGCTTAACCCTGCGGACAATGCAGCAATTTCCGTTTTGTCGGGCTCTTATTCGGCGGATGGCGTTGCCGGGCTTATAACCCAGGGACCTGCCTGGTGGTGGTGTGATCACAAGCAGGGCATTACCGAAATGCTGGAAAACGCGGCAACCTATGGATTATTGTCCAATTTTATCGGCATGACCACCGATTCACGTAGCTTTTTATCCTTTGTACGCCACGATTATTTCCGACGTATTCTGTGCGACTGGCTGGGCAAAAAGGTGCAAAGCGGAGAATTGCCGCAGAATACTGAGGCACTTAAAGAGCTTGTATATAAAATGTGCTGCGGAAATGCGGCGCAGATTCTTAATATATAACAGGAGGAACGAAAAATGGATTTCAACAATAAAGTAGCAGTGGTTACGGGTGCAGGCGGAACGCTGTGCTCCGAAATTGCAATTCAGCTGGCAAAATGCGGTGCAAGAGTGGTGCTGGTGGGCAGAACAGCCGAAAAGCTTGAAGCGGTAAGTGAAAAAATAAAGGCTTTTGGCGGCACATGCGCCGTTTTTCCATGCGATGTTACCGATGAAGCTGCCGTGCGCAAAATGGCAGAACAGACATATGAGCTTTTTGGCCCCTGCAACTTCCTTGTAAACGGTGCTGGCGGCAACAATACCAAGGCCATGCCCACTGTTACAAAGTTTGATGAGCGTGAGCTGTGTGGCACCATGCCCGAGGGCGAAAAAGGGCTTTATGATATTGATCTTGGTGCCTTCCGCAGTGTGCTGGATATAAACATCATGGGCACGGTAATACCCACCATGGAATATGCAAAGCAAATGGCAAAAATCGGCGGCGGCAGCGTTGTTAATTTTGCCTCCATGAACAGCTATTGCCCCCTTACACGCTGTTTTGCCTATGCCATGAGCAAGGCGGCAATTGTTAACCTCACCCAATCATTTGCCGCATATTTTGCACCTGCAAATATCCGAATTAATGCCGTGGCACCGGGCTTTATGGTAAATGAACGCAGCAAAAATTACCTGGGTACTGTGGAGGATGGACTTACCGCAAGAGGTCAGGCGGTTATAGGTCATACCCCCATGGGAAGATTCGGGCAGGCGCAGGACCTTACAGGCTGCGTAAAATGGCTGCTTGATGAGGAAGCTTCTTCCTTTGTAACGGGCATAACAGTTCCCGTGGACGGCGGTTTCCTTACCCTGGGCGGAGTATAAAAATATCTTTAAAGGAGCGTTGAAATGAAAATTACCGTTGACACATCAAAAATAGTAAAAAAACAACATAATTTCTGGAACAACCTGCATTTTCATCCCACCGATGCCATTGAAGACGATTGGGGCAAGCGTATTCTTGACGAGGTTGCCCGTGAAAAAGTAGCGCAGACCGTGCGCATGTATGCCATGCTTGAGGATATTGTTACCGAAAAGGACGGCAAGCTTTATTACGATTTCACACTTAACGATATAAGACTTGACTACATGATAAAAAAAGGCTATAATATACTCTTAAGTTATGTGTTTATACCGCCTTTCCTTGCTGTTACTCCCACAAACAAAAGCTCTGTGGCAAAGAACAAAACAAGGTACAAAGGCAAAATAATCGTGCCCTCCTACCCCAAGGACTATTCCATATGGCAGGAAATATGCCGTGTATATACTCAGCATATTATTGAGCGTTACGGTGCCGAAACCGTATCCGGGTGGTATCTTCAGTGCTACAACGAGCCGGATATTGATCCCTTTTTTATGGCAGAGGTTTCCGGAAGCTCGGATGAGGCAGGCCTTAAAAGGCTTGTGGAATACAAAAAGCTTTACAAAGGCTTTGCCGACGGCATAAACGAGGCATGCCGCAACACCGGCGCATGCAAAATGAAGATCGGTGGCCCCGCCCTTGCACATATAAAGCCTTTTCTTGACGGTCTGCTTGAATATACCTCAAAGGAAAATATACAGATAGATTACGTCTGTGTGCATAACTACGGCACCAATCCCGTTGAAATGCGCAGCGGAGCAAGACCTTTGACCGTGGAAAACAACATAATTAAGTACAACGCTTACCGAGCTATAGTGGATAAATACTACCCCCAAGGCATGGAGCTTGTTATTGATGAATGGGGTGCAAGCTCACACGGCTTTGTGGATAAGGATACTTACCCCGAAATGATGTTCCGCGAGACCGAAGTGTATTCCGCATACCTGGGCAAGCTCATAACAAGGTTTGTGGATATGGATGCACGCATCTCAAAGCTTATGATATGCCTTTCCGGGCAGCATGAAATGACCGAGGATTTTTCGGGATTCCGCAATTTCTTCTCGCTCAACTTTATAAAAAAGCCCATATACAACGCCTACGCCGCCACACGCAAGCTTTGCGAAAACGTGCTGTGGCACAGCGAAGTTCCGCAAAATGCAACTCTGCTTGCCACGGGTGACGGCAACGGAAAATACGCACTGCTTTATACATATTCGTCGGAATATTTTGACGGAAATCTTTCCGACATTACCGTAAACACCGAGCTTTGCGGCATGGCAGACGGCGCAAAAACCGTGCGCACTTACCGCATAGATAAAGACCACCTAAACCCCTACGGCGTATATACCAAAAACAGCTGGGGCCCTGTGCTCACCGATGAGCAGATAACACAGCTGCGTGCCATGGCACAGCTTGAGCCCTGCCATACTTACACCGCCGAATGTAAAAACGGCGTGCTTGATATACCCGTAACACTTACCGATAATTGCCTGATACTTCAGGAAATATTTTAAACGCCGAAAGGAAGCCTTGTAACCCATGAAAAAGTTTTGTGTTTTTGATCTGGACGGAACGCTCATTGATTCCATGCCCGAATGGGGCGCAAACATGGTGCGTATTCTTGACGAGGAAAAAGTTGAATATCCCAAGGATATTGTCCAGATAATAACACCTCTTGGTTACAAGGATTCCGCAAAGCTTTATAAGCAGCTGGGGGTTTCCGGCACAGAGGAGGAGATCGTAGAGCGTATGAGCGCATATGCTTACGAGGCTTACGCAAACCGCATACCTTTAAAGCCGTATGTAAAGGAATACCTCACAAAGCTTGCGGCACAAGGTCATGTGCTTGCCGTGCTTACGGCAAGTCCGCATGTAACAACGGATGTGTGCCTTAAGCGCAACGGGGTTTTTGATATGTTCCGTTATGTGTGGTCGGTAAACGATTTCGGCACGGTAAAATCTGATCCCGAAATATACCGCATGGCGGCACAGCGCCTTGGTGCGGATATATCCGAAATAACCTTTTTCGACGATAACCTTACAGCACTTTCCACCGCAGTAAAAGCGGGGCTTGAATGTGTTGGTGTTTATGATATCACATCCGCCGACAAGACCGACGAAATAAAAAAACTGTCGCATAAATACATAAACTCCTTTAAAGAGCTTATGTAAGCAGATTTTTTGGCGGCAAAAATTAAAAAAACACTTACATTTTTCAAAAAAATATGTTATAATGTCATTGTAAAAAAGTATTGGCAAAACATAATAACAGTTTTTACAACGTGCAGTTTGCTTGGCGGAACGTAAGTCCGGTTGTGGCAAATACTGCACGTTTTTTTATTGTTTTTGCAGAAAGGGGAACACAATGTTTAAAACAGGAGATACCGTAATGTATCCCGGCGCGGGAGTCTGCAAGATCACCGATATTGTAACACAAAAATTCATGCGCACCGAGGAAAAGACCTACTACGTTTTAAAGGCGGTTTACGATACCGCCAATACCACTATTTACTGCCCTGTGGATAACGACCGCATAAAACTGCGCAAGCTTTTATCGCAGGAGGATTTTGAAAGCATAATACGCAGCATTGATTTTTCGCAAAGCCTGTGGGTGGATAACGATAATGAACGCAAAAAAGTTTTTTCGTCGTTGGTGTCATCGGGAAGCCATTCCGATATACTTAAGCTTATAACCGAACTGCACAAGCATGCCGAACAAAAGCAAAAAGAAGGCAAAAAGATCCACCTTGCCGATGAAAAAATTCTGCATGAGGCGGAAAAAATAATCTGCCAGGAGCTGGCCTATTCCATGGATTCCGATATAAGCCGGGCGGCAGATTTTGTAAAAGAAAAAGTGTTGCAGATCATATAGCAAAAATGTCCGGATTTTTTCCGGACATTTATGTTTTTAGTAATTATTAAAAAAATAGTCGCATGCACCTATTGATTTTTTAACGTATTTATATTATAATAATAAATTAATAATATTAGTATGAGGTAGTATTACCTAAAATCAGTTTAATAATATTTTGAATAAAAAGAAAGGAAGAGTAAACCATGGCTTACTACTACACCGAACCCTCCCATACCTTCAGCGAATACCTTCTTGTTCCTGGCTACTCCAGCGCAGAGTGCATTCCTGCAAACGTGTCTCTCAGAACCCCTTTGGTAAAGTTCCGCAAGGGCGAAGAACCCGCTTTGTCCATGAACATTCCGTTGGTATCTGCAATAATGCAGGCTGTTTCCGATGACAAAATGGCAATTGCACTTGCAAAGGAAGGCGGAGTATCGTTTATTTACGGATCCCAGTCCATTGAGGATCAGGCTGCCATGGTACGCCGTGTAAAAAATTACAAAGCAGGCTTTGTAACTTCCGATTCCAACCTTCGTCCCGACAGCACTCTTGCAGATGTGCTTGCCCTTACCGAAGAAAAAGGTCATTCCACCATCGCAATTACAGATGACGGTACGGCAAACGGCGTGCTTGTGGGTATTGTAACAAGCCGCGATTACCGTGTAAGCCGTATGTCGCCCGAGGATAAAGTCGAAACCTTTATGACACCTCTTAAGGATCTTGTAACAGCTCCCGAGGGCACAACCCTTAAGGTTGCCAACGATATAATCTGGGAAAACAAGCTCAACTCCCTTCCCATTGTTGATAAAAACGGCAGACTTGTGGCATTTGTATTCCGCAAGGACTATGCCCAGCATAAAGAAAACCCCCACGAGCTGCTTGATAAAAACAAGAGCTACGTTGTGGGCGCAGGTATAAACACCCGTGACTACGCAGAGCGTGTTCCTGCCCTGGTTGAAGCAGGTGCGGATGTGCTTTGTATCGACTCCAGCGAAGGCTTTACCGAATGGCAGAGCAGAACCATCGCCTTTGTGCGTGAAAAGTACGGTGATACCGTTAAAATCGGTGCAGGTAATGTTGTGGATGCCGATGGTTTCCGTTTCCTTGCAGAAGCAGGTGCAGACTTTATAAAAATCGGTATCGGCGGCGGCTCTATTTGTATCACCCGTGAAACAAAGGGTATCGGTCGCGGTCAGGCAACAGCGGTAATTGAAGTTGCAAAAGCCCGTGACGAATACTACAAAGAAACCGGTGTTTATGTTCCGATCTGCTCGGACGGCGGCATCGTTCATGATTACCACATAACACTTGCCCTTGCCATGGGCTGCGATTTCTGCATGCTTGGCAGATACTTCTCCAGATTCGAAGAAAGCCCCACCAACAAGGTTATGGTAAACGGCAGCTACATGAAGGAATACTGGGGCGAAGGCAGTGCCCGTGCCCGCAACTGGCAGAGATACGATATGGGCGGCGCCGCAAAGCTCTCCTTTGTTGAAGGCGTGGATTGCTACGTTCCTTATGCCGGTCTTTTGCATGATAACCTTGCCATTACCCTTGCAAAGGTGCGTTCCACCATGTGTAACTGCGGAGCTTTGAGCATTTCCGAGCTTCAGCAAAAGGCAAAGCTTACTCTTGTAAGCGCTGTTTCCATCGTCGAGGGCGGTGCGCATGACGTGCTTGTAAAGGACAAAGTCACCCAGTAACAGCGTTTTTAAAATAACAAAAGGAATTTAAGATGAAAATTATTATTGTGGGATGCGGAAAGATCGGCACATCCATAATAGCCAATCTTGTGGCAGAAGGTCATGATGTTACGGGTATCGATTCCAATGCTTCCGTTATTTCAAATCTCAACGATCTTTATGATGTAATGTGCGTTTGCGGAAACGGTGTGGACTGCGATGTTCTTTCAGAGGCCGATGTGGATAAGTGCGAGCTTTTTGTGTCTGTAACGGGCTCGGATGAATTCAACATGTTAAGCTGTTTTCTTGCACGCAGAATGGGTGCAAAAAATACCGTTGCACGCATACGCAACCCCGAATATAACGATAACAGCCTTGGGTTTATGCGCAGCGAGCTTCAGCTTTCGGATTCTTTAAACCCCGAACAGCTTTGTGCCCGTGAAATTTACAATATGCTTAAATTCCCCGGTGCTGTAAACATCGAAAGCTTTTCGGCACGTAATTTTGAATTGCTTGAAATACGCCTTAAGCAGGATTCTCCCCTTGATGGCATGAGCCTTGCCGAAATGCGTAAAAAATATAACGCAAAATTTCTTGTATGTGCCGTTCAGCGTGACGGGGCCGCCATCATACCCGATGGTAGCTTTGTTTTGCGCGGCGGCGACAAAATAGGTATAACCGCATCTGATTCCGAGCTTTCAAAGCTCCTGCGCGAGGTGGGTTTTACAGGCAAAAAGGCACGGAGTGTTATGATACTCGGTGCCAGCACCACGGCGTTTTATCTTGCACAAATGCTGCTTGATGCGGGAAATACGGTAAAAATCATCGAGCTTTCACGCAAGCGCTGCGAGGAGTTCAGCCTCAAATTGCCCGGTGCCGTTGTTATATGCGGCGACGGCGCAAGTCAGGAGCTGCTCACCGAGGAGGGCATAGCCTCCACCGACGCTTTTGTTTCTATGACAGGGCTTGATGAGCAGAATATTCTTGTATCCTGCCTTGCTTCTTCTCACGGAGTGCCCAGCGTTGTTACCAAAATAAACCGCACAGAGCTGTGCTCCATGGCAGACCGCCTTGGACTTGAATCCGTAATTTCACCCAAACGTATAATAGGCGACCGCATAACAGGCTATGCCCGCGCCCTGCAAAATTCGCTGGGCAGCTCGGTGGAAACGCTTTACAAGCTCATGGACGGCATGGTTGAAGCTTTGGAATTTTCCGTTCAGGACGATTTTGAATACACAAATATCCCCCTGCGTGATATGAAACTGCGTAAAAACATACTCATTGCAGGCATAATCCGAGGAAGAACACCCATTATCCCCTCCGGTGACGATGTTATCCTGCCCGGAAACAAGGTTGTTGTTTTTGCTTCGGGTACCCGCCTTACCAACTTGTCCGATATTATGGAATAACAGTGACTGAAAGGCGTTTTTATGAATTTTAAAATGGTTTTTGGCACCGTCGGCACCATTTTGCGCATCGAAGCCGCACTTATGCTGTTGCCGCTGGTGACATCTCTGATATACCGTGAAAGCATGGCGGCGATAGCCTTTTCGGTCACTATTCTGATCGCGATGGCTTTAAGCACTGCGCTAACGTTGCTTTGCCGCACCAAAAACACCACCATATATGCCAAGGACGGCTTTGCCATTGTATCGCTGGCATGGCTTGCCTTGTCGGCAATCGGTGCGTTGCCTTTTGTGATCAGCGGTGATATTCCTTCATACACCGATGCTTTTTTTGAAACCGTAAGCGGTTTTACCACCACGGGAGCATCCATATTGCGCAATGTGGAAGAGGTATCACACGGATGCCAGTTCTGGCGCAGCTTCACCCATTGGGTAGGCGGCATGGGTGTGCTTGTTTTTGTAATGGCATTTATACCCAATCTTGCCGATCGTTCCATTCATATCATGCGTGCGGAAGTTCCGGGCCCGGTGGTGGGCAAGCTTGTGCCTCGCATCAAGGATACG
>JAZSGA010000246.1:0-4620 GCA_045532495.1 Eubacteriales bacterium
ACATAAGCTTCCTTATACCATCGGTGGTGGCATAGGTCAGTCCAGAATGTGCATGTTCTTTTTAAGAAAAGCTCATGTGGGCGAGGTTCAATCTTCTGTATGGAACGAAGAAGATATGAAACTTTGCTACGAAAACGGAATTAATCTGTTGTAATATAAAACGGCAACCAAAAGGTTGCCGTTTTTGCTATTCTATTGTGAGCAAAAATTCTTTTATCGTTGCTACGGTAAAGTCGTGATTGCTGTTGAAAATATCATGGGTGCTGTGCGGAACTGTAATAAGCTTGCTGTTTTTTATCGATGATGCAATCAGCTCAGTATGACTTTTTTTGATAAGATCCTTTTCTGCGCACATTATAAGCGCAGGGCAGGGGATATTGCGCAAAAGTCTTGGGTTTATATGTGGATGGTTTATCATGAGCGACAACAGTTGATAACGCAGATTTGACTTTTCGTTTTTATCCTTTGATGCTTTGGCAACTGCAAGCTTTATGCGGTTTGTAAGCAAAAATGAAGTTGAAAGCCCCGACGGATTAATATTTGCACCTGCTGCTATCAAAGCGGATAATCTTTCCGGGTGGCGCACGGCATATGTTATGGCTGTGTTTCCTCCGTCAGAAAAGCCCAAAAGACGGAAATTTCCCAAATTCAGCTCGTCGCAAAGCTTGGAAAGATCCTCGGCAAGAAGATCAACAGTAAAATCCATTGTTCCTGCTGTGGTTTTTCCATGTCCTCTTGTATCGGGTACAATGCAGTAACATATTTCTGACAGTTGTTCGACTATGGAGTTGAAAATACTTCCATCCTCGCCGTTTCCGTGCAAAAGTACAAGTACATTGTCCTGCTTTTGCATAAATTTTCCGTCGGAAAACACATTGGCAAATTCTTCTGCAAGAGCATTTTTTGCATAAATTTCGAAATAAATGCTTATATCGTCTATGTTTTTTGTGGTGTAAAATAACGGTTTCATTTTTATCTCCGTTTATTCTTCTGTGTTGTCTATAAGTTCTTTTGCGGATTTTATTGAAGCATCCGAAATATCCATACCGGATATGATACGGGCAATTTCATTTACTTTTTCATCGTAATTCAAAGTAGAAACATTGGTTATGGTGCGCTCGGAATCCGATGTTTTGGAAATTTTGTAATGGGTATCGGAAAGCGAGGCAACCTGAGCAGAGTGAGTAACGCAGAACACCTGCTTTTTTGATGCAAGCTTTTTGAGCTTGATGCCGATTTTTCGGGAAGTGCTGCCCGAAATACCTGTGTCTATTTCGTCAAATATCAATGTATCAGCACCGTCTTTTTCGGATAAAGCACTTTTAATTGCAAGCATTACGCGTGAAAGTTCACCGCCCGATGCGGTTTTTGATAATGAGTGGAATCCCTCGCCGCTATTGGTTTTGATTTGAAATTCAATTTTTTCGTTGCCTTGCGATGTGTATTCTTCAAGATTTTCAAATGACACCTTGAATTTTGCCGATTTCATATCGAGATATTGAAGTTCGCTTTCTATATGATCGCAAAGTTTTTGACCTGCTTTGCGGCGGGATTCCGAAAGCTTTTCGGCACATTCATGCATGCGTTTTTTTTCGGATTCCAACTGTTTTTCCAATTGCTTTATGTTTTCTTCGGATAACTCGGTATCGGCTAACTGTTTTTCGCACTGCTCGCAAAAATTTAGCACCTCAGTTATATCCGCACCATATCTTGAGCACAGTTTACTGATTTTATCAAGACGTGATTCAATCCTGTCAAGGGCAGCTGTGGGATTTTCCGACATGTTGTCTGAAAAATCAGCGGCTGTTTCTGCTATATCTATAAGCTCGTATTTAACGTTTTCAAGTCTTTCTGCAAGTTCGTCTGCACCATCAACAATGCCCGAAAGAGCACTCATACAGCTTATTGCCTTTTGAACATTTTCAACTGCGCTGTACCCGTTATCACAGTCATAAAGCGCGTTGTAGCACAAAGCTGAATTTTTGTTGATTTTTTCACTGTAGAGCAGTTTTTTCTTTTCAGCCTGAAGTTTTTCTTCTTCGCCGGGTTTCAGCTTTGCGTTTTTGATTTCGTCGATTTGGTATTTTAAAATGTCAATCCTGCGCTTTTTTTCTTTGTCGTCAACGGAAAGGGCAGAAATCTTTTTCTTGATTTCGCAATAGCTGTTGTGTGCGTCGGAATAACTGTTTTTTTCAAGGGTATTTGAAGCGAAGGAATCAAGAATTACAACGTGTTTATCATCACTCAACAGATCGGCGTTATCATGCTGCCCGTGAATGTTGATGATAGTGGGAGCGAATTCGCGCAGAAGGGAAAGGGGAATACGCTTTCCGTTGGCGGTAACAGTGTTTTTGGCATCGGCATTTAATATACGGGTTACAAATATGCATCCGTCTTCGTCGGGGGCTATGCCAAGTTCGGAGCATTTTTTTGACGCACGATCGGATAAATCGCAAAACAAAGCTTCAACTTTAGCTTCTGTTTCTCCCGTGCGTATAATCTCTTTTGATACCCTTGCGCCGCATGCCATGCCAATGGCATCAATTACAATACTTTTACCTGCGCCGGTTTCGCCTGTAAAAGCAGAAAAACCCTGGTTGAAATTGATGTCCAGCGATTTTATTAGTGCAATGTTTTCTATATGTACAGATGCAAGCATCGGATAAACCTCCGTTAATTGTTAAGACTTTGTTCAATGAGGTTTGCGAAGTTTTTTGCCTTTTCTTCGGTTCTGAGCACGCATAAAACAGTATCGTCGCCTGCAACCGACCCAACTATACTTGCATCATGCATGGTGTCAATGGCGGCAGCAGCGGCATTTGCCATTCCCGAATAGGTTTTTATTACAGCAAGATTTCCCGCATAATCGGCTTTAACAACAACGTCATTCAAAAGGTTTCTGAATTTGTCGGTCAGCTCGCCTGTGGGCTTTTGCTGATTGCTTTGTGCATACTTGTAACCGATACGTGCTCCGTTTTCGTCGGATGCGGCAACCTTTATAATTTTAAGCGCTTTTATATCGCGTGAAACGGTTGCCTGAGTCACTTCAAAACCGCAGTTTCTCAATTGTTCGGTAAGTTCTTCCTGGGTTTCGATATTCTGTGTTTTAATAAGTTCTATGATCTTGGAATGTCTTTCGAATTTTGTCATTTTGAATCTCCGATAAAATTACGATTTTTTTGCAAGCTCGGATGTGCGGTTTGAAAGTTTTGTGTTAAGAAGCTGATAAAAGTCCGTGTTCTTGAATCTTGCAAGCTTTGTGGGGTGCTTGGCGGCTGTGATTGTGATCTTGTCGTTATCACAAAGTTTAAAGCTTTCGTTTCCGTCTATGCTTAAATAAGCTGTGTTGTCTCTGACGCACCGATACACAAGGGTGATTTTGGCATTTTTTGAAAAAATAATCGGGCTGGAGTTTATGCACAGGTAAGCACATAACGGCAGTACGCTGATACACTCGATTCCGGGATCAATAACAGCTCCGCCTGCGGACATTGAATAGGCTGTGGAGCCGGTGGGGGTGGATGCTATAACACCGTCGCATTGATAGCTTGCAATAACATTGCCGTTATGTATAAGATCAATGTCGATCATGCGGGCAATGTCGCCCTTTGCAACAACAGCTTCGTTAAGGCATACACCTGTAAATACCGTATCATTTGCACGTTCAACGGTACATTCAAGCATCATGCGCTCATCTATGTGGAAGTTTGGTTGTGAATCGGTCTTGTCAAACAAAACATCCATAAGCTCACATTCGTTGATTTCAAGTTCTGCCATGTAGCCGACTTTTCCGAGGTTGATGCCGATAATGGGTATTTGAGTGCCGTAAAGAGCATTTGCTGCTTTGAGTATGGTGCCGTCGCCACCTATTACAACTGCTATATCGGCACGCTTTATGCACTCGCCTTCGGGAATAAACTGTATCTGCTGTTCCATAGCAGACAGTTTTGATTCACTGTATTTTTCGTCGATAAGCACAGTTGCATTGTGCGCTTTTAGATATTTGATTATAGCTTTTGTTGCGTTAAAATCGTTGTCTTTTTTTGAATTGGGAAATAAATAAAAATTCATTTTTACTCCATATGAGACGGTTATTATTTATATTTATATATTAGCATTAATCGCTGCGTTTTACAATAGTTTTTTGCAAATTTATGCATAAAACATTGCATAATTTTATTTTATGCATCAACCGTCGCAGTATGGATTTTATTTGCAAGGTGTATGAATTTTAATTTTTCGCTTACCTATTGACAAAATCGGTAAAAACTGATATAATAATCCCGTTGCAAATAGCATATACGGACAGGTATCGAAGTGGTCATAACGGGGCTGACTCGAAATGAGGTAAGCTTTTCGGAAATATCCTCTTCAAAAAGTGCTCGAAATCCGCTGTATAGCTGGATTTTTTGAAAAACTGAATATTTAAGATTTTAGCAGTTCCCAAAGAAAGTTCCCAAAGATTTGCTTTTCTTGGACAACTGTTAAACATATAGGGAGAAGTATCGAAGCGGTCATAACGGGGCTGACTCGAAATCAGTTTGCCGGTAATTCCGGCACGTGGGTTCGAATCCCACCTTCTCCGCCAATCACGGGGTTTTGTTTAGGCAAAACCCCGTA
>JAZSGA010000069.1:0-7814 GCA_045532495.1 Eubacteriales bacterium
CTTGGCAACATTTTTGAAAGCGATCTTGACTTAATTCTATCGTCGCCGCGGGCTGTTGCCCTTGCCGATTCTTTTGAAAAGCGCACACCGTGTGAGGCTCTTTGCAAGACCTGCGGATATGCGCAACAATTCGGATAAAAACCAATGAGGGTATGTAAAGAAATACATACCCTCTGTTTTTATTTGTTCTTTCTGTAATGTTCCTCTATATCCTTTTTCCAGTCATCATCTATTCCCTGACTCATTCTCATTCTGCTTACGGCACAGCTTATTGTTTTAAAATTCTGTGCCGTACCTTTGGCACTTGGAGAATAATTTACCGAACGGTTTTGGTCAATGCCGTACCTGCTTGCAGTTTCAACGGCATCTATGTTGGCACCCAGGAACAAAAACTCCCAACCCTCGTTTTTCTTTTCGGTTATCATTTCTTTCACCATATCCGCGCTGTATCTTTTGCTGGCATTCTCGCATCCGTCGGTGGTTATAACAAACATTGTATGCTGCGGCACATCCTCCGGTCTTGCATACTTATGTATATTGCTTATGTGCTTTACGGCATCTCCTATCGCATCCACAAGGGCTGTCATACCTCTGGGCACATAATCTTCGTTTGTCATAGGTCTTATTTCTCTAAGATCCACTCTGTCGTAAAGCACAATGCTTTCGTGATCAAACAACACCGTGGATACATAGCATTTTCCCTCCTGCCGTTTTTGCTTTTCTATAAGCGAATTAAATCCGCCTATGGTTTCCTTTTCAAGTCCCGACATCGATCCGCTGCGGTCAAGAATAAATACAAGCTCTGTTACACCGTTACTTCTTTTTTTCATTATAAAAACCTCTCTTTCATTTGATGCTTTAATTATAGCACCGCAAAAGAGAGGTTTGGTCGCTTGCAAAGCGACAATTATTTTTCTCCGAGAAAATCCGATATTTCCGCAATAAGTCGCTGTATTTTTTGCTCAAAGCCCGTGGAATTATCTATTACACGGTAATGCGGATGATCTGCCCACACCTCAACGATTCTGTCGTCAAGCAGTGCCGCCTGTAAGGGAGTTTCCGTGCGGCAATTATTACCGTCCAACGTGTAATCGGAGCAAGCCCCTTTTGCCGCTGTAACAAGATGAAAAACCGCATCGTAGCCGTTTTTTAAAGTGTGCTCATCAAGCCCCATGGAATCCAAAACCGTTTTATAAGCTCCGTCGCTCATATAAGCCTTGTTATCTATAACACCACGGTCGCATACAACAAGCACCTTTTTATTGTTTTTAAGACGCTTTGCCGCCTCGCAGATTATCTTTTCCTTTTCAAGCTGAAGCTGTATCTGATATTCCTGATATACATCTGCACTTTGCATGCTCCACGGAGCAATGCCCGACGAAATAAGTTCGGTTGCTGTTTCTGCAACAAATACCACGGCGTAGCCCAAGGCTTCAAAGTGCCTGCGGATACATATAAGTGCAGCTGTTTTCCCTGCACACGGACCGCCCGTAAGTACGATTTTAGTTAAATTACTATCCATTCAAGTTCACCGTCACAAAATCATTATGCGCCCAAAAGCTGCTGATCAAAATAAAAAAGCACTTCGTTGATTTTATATATATCATATATACCGTTTATTATAAAAAATTCGATGATCACATCAAATTTTATAGCATTGGAAAGAGCATAGCCCGCCGCTTTTAAAAGATCAGTTGCCTCATCCATGTTCAGCTGTAATGCTACTATTAAGGCAACAACCGTATGCTTGCTTGGGACATATTCCTTTTTACGTATTTTGGAAAAAAGCTTGCGGTCGATATTTGCCCGTTTGTAAACCTCCACATCTGTCATGCCCTTGCTGTCTATAAGCCTTAACAACATTTGCGAAAAAGTTTCGCTGTTGCGGTTTATGATGCTTTCAATAACAGTTGTTGTTCGTCGGGGTGATGACGGAGCATTTTCACGCCTTGCGGATGGCGAAAAACGCACATCCGACAGCATTTTGCGCGATGTGCTTTGGAATTCTTCATCCTGCAATTTTGTCGTCTGAGTTTTTTTAGGTTTTACACTTTCTCTGCTGCCCGATGCTGCATCTAACTGTTTATCCACGCCCATGGCAAGCGACATGAGCACGGGCGGTTCGGGCATATTCCCCAAGCGGTAACCGGTTTTCTTTTTTTCTATATATCCGTAAATCTCGCTGTACAGATCGTTGCTTTCAAAGGTGGAATCCTTATCACGCACAACAAGATATATCAGCATTTCGTTTTCTTTAAGAAAACCCTTTATAACATCAAAAGCAACATTCACGGTTTCCTCATGGGAATAACCGGATCTTTTTGCGGATAAAACAGGAACGGCGATTGATGAAATGCGTTTTCTTTTGGCCAGCTTTAGAGAATTCATATAGCACAAAGCAAGCCACGGTGTTTTGAGCATTTCATTTTCATTGTTACATGCCGGCATTGCCGTATGTATAATATACTTTGATAAAAGGTTGTACCCCTTTGTAATCACCGCATTTCCCACATCGCAAAAACCTATTCTGCGGCATGCCTTTGCAAGCTTTTCGCTATCTGCCGCACATTTAATAGCGTCATCTATTTCGGAAAGATTCTGATTTGTAAAGTTAACAATGGCACCGACATTTAAACATGTTATGTCCTTGCTTGTTATAATCAACGGCATAATATCACCTTAAAATCTGTATGTGTTGTTATAATTAAGAGGAAGGCCTTCTTTGTAAATATGCGAATCCGACGAAAGCTCAAAAACCTGCGGTATGGAATAGCCGTCGTTATCACCGAAATGTATAACGGTAACACCCGTATGGCACATTTCAAAATGATTGCATATGTACGGGTAAGGAATATCCAGCACACAGCTCAAAAACGCAATACCAAACCCCTGGTGGGCAAAAAGCGCCACCCTTTGCTCGTTGCCGTTTGCTATCTTATATCTTCCGTTTCCACGCTCATGCTCATACCCCAGGGAAGAAAACAGCTCATCAATGCCGTCATACACACGGTCTATACCCTTTTTAAAATCATACTGTGCAAATTCGGGATGCTCGTACCACTTTGCACCAAGGTTTTTAACTTCAGGCTGAGTAAGAAGCAGTCTGCTTTGCTTATCCTGAAAAACCCAGCGTCTGCCCGTGGGAGTAACAACGGTAAAATCCTGCCAGGCATGGCTTTCGTTGCAAAAATCAAGTTGGGTGGCAGGGAGTTTAAGCATTTCAAGTGTGGGCTGTGCGGTCTGTATGGCACGGTTGGATGTGGATGTATATACTTTATCAAGCCCATAAACTGCCAGCCTTTTTGCAACAGCTTCCGCCTGACGTTTGCCCAGCGGTGTAAGAGAATCGGGATCGTATATCGGATCCCCGTGGCGAACATAGAAAAAAAGCATTTTTTGCCTCCGTTCATATAATAATTGCGGCAAGCAAAAGCCTGCCGCAACCGATATTATTTTTCAGACAATTTTGCGCCAAGCACTGTTATAACAAGCCATATAACATGTAAAGCAAGTATAAGTGCAGGTGCGATAATGTGGCTGCCGCCAACAAGTATAAGCGATGCCAAAGCAAGACCTATAACTGTGGATGCTATTTTAATACAGTGATTAATCTTAACCGCTTTGCGCATTTTGCGTATGAGCAGGAAAGAATGTATCAAAGAATTTTCGTTGGAGGAGCATACTATTCTTGCAGGAATAGTATCTTCTGTCTTTTCTATTTCATCGGGGCTGTTAGGCTTTACAACGCTGAACAGACACTCGGGGCGTCGCAAAGAAGCACGGATAAAATCGTTATTGATACAGGGATCAAGCGTTTTTATGCGGGCGCAGATATTCTGGGTGTAAAGATTACGCAAAACCGATTCAAAGTTGGGGTTGAGCTTATACTCAATATAGAACTTTGCAATAACTCTATCCGAAGATGCAAGATAAAGAATACCGCAGTTTGATTGACGCATAGCCTCGATACCGTTATCAGGCACAACTTCAAAATTGTTTTCAAGCATATAGCTGAGAGTACCTATGTAGGTATTGTAGCCGTCAAGCTTAACCCAAAGTCCGTCGGGAGCCACATCAATTATCTTCATTTCACCGTTCTGAGTTGTTATACCCGTTACGGAATTTGAAAATACAGATGAGAGAGGGCCGCCCACATTGCTGAATATGCGCGCCATGGTAACGATGACGTTATCAATTCGGGTATCGCCGTAGGTGCGTATGTTGGTTACTTTTATATCCTTGGGAGAGAATACTTCCACATCCTTAAAGGATACAACGGATACGTTGCGGTATTCCTCGCAAAGATCACGTCCCACAAATGCACATTTGCGTGCCGCCGCTTTATCGGAATAAATAAATTCAGGAAGCGTTGTGGATACAAGAGCTGCGGACTGCACCGCTGTAAGGAACACGGCAATAAAGCCGCAAAACGCATCGTATATTCCGCGGTTCATTGCATAAAATGCCACCGCAGCAAGCAATGATACACCAAATGCCACCGCCACAAGTATGCCGTTGTTTTTATCGGCAGGAGCGGCAGATGCATTGAGCTTAAAGAAATCGCTGGCAAAGTTGAGCTTGCGGATATCAAGGATAGTAGAACCTTCCGGTACAAATTTGCTTATTTCATCGGGAGTTTCTTCCCCGGCCGCCGCTATATCCTTGAAAGCATATTTTTCACCGTCGGAGGATAATATGCGGAATGACATAAATTCACATCTTGCACGGAAAAAGTCGCTTACAGAAAGTACAAATATAGAGAAGCAAGCTATTGAGCACATAAGCGGAATATTGGTAACAGAGGAAGCAAACACCGCCGAAACCACTGAATGAATAGTTGCCGCAAGAACCACTGCAAAAGCAATGCTTTCGGAACAGCTTTTGCGTGAGAACAAGGCGGATGCGCCTTTGCACAAACTGTTAAGCTTTATTATTGCGGCAAACAACATAAGCTGTAAATCAAAAAGAACATATACAACCGCGGTTTTGCCGGGTTCAAACAATCTGAAATGAGGAAGATCAAGTATCGGTGCAACCTCATTGTAAATACAGCAAAAAGTAAGTATCAAAACCGCAAACATGGCAAGGCACGAACCGAGAAGTCGGTTGCGTAGGTGTGCAAACGCTTCTGCGGGATCGCTGTCACGGGTAAACTCCATAACCGGACGGAACATGGCACCGGGCTCGGATATTCTGTCACCGTTCTCGTCATAGCGTCTTTTGCGGGGGATCGTATCATACACAGGCTTTGCTTCGGGTTCGTCTGAAGCCGCTTCTTCTGTGCTGTCCTTGCTCTTTTTCTTTTTGCGCGACTTTTTGCTTTCAAAGCTGTCGTCCATAAAAGCATTTTTCAAAGCTTCGTCGTCAAAACGTTCGGAAAGTCTTTCCGGTCTTTCTTCGGTTTCGGGTGCTTCCAGAGGCTCGTTCTGAACGGAACCGTCCTGAGCGTCATAACTGACATCTGCATCAAGCGGCATTACCTGAGCACCGGGCATCGGCAGTACTTCGCTGTTGCGCCATTCGGGCTCATCCGCCTTAACTTCTGCAGCAGACTCGCTTTCAAAGCGTTTTGATATCTGACTCATGATATCGAGTTTACTTTCTTCGATCTGTTGGTTTTCGGGTTCGGAAACGTCGCCAAAAGACTCTTCTTCCGAAGCGGGAAGAATCTTCATATCGCTGTCGTCACAATCATCCGAAACCTCTGCCTGCATATACGCTTCGTCAGCTTCTTCCTCAGGCACGGAAGGATTGTAGTTTTCAAGATCTCTTTTGAAATCGCTGAAACGCTTTTCCGCCAGATCATTTTCGGCTGCTCTGCGCTCCGCTTCAGCCTTTTTCGCATCGTACTCACGCAGAATACTTTCGAGAGTTATCTTTTTTTCTTCACCCGAGCTGTTGGATTTTTCATCGGCTTTGCTGTCAATCTTGTCGAAGATATCATTACCTGACATTTTTTGCATTACCTCCGTTAGTCTTATATTTTCGAAGTTCTCTGTCTTACTGTTTCGTAAAGAAGCACCGCAGCGGCGGTAGACACGTTAAGGGAGTTTACTTTTCCAAACATGGGAATGGAAACGATAAAATCGCTGTTCTTTTTTACAATATCGGAAATACCGTACTCCTCGCTGCCAACGATAATAGCGGCAGGTATATCAAAATCAGCTTTGGTATAATCGGTTCCGTCGGCTTCTGCCGCAAATATCCAAAGGCCTTTATCCTTAAGCTTACGTATGGTATCGGAAATATTTGAGCACTTGCAAACCGCCATATGCTCAAGCGCACCGGCAGATGCTTTTGCCACAGCAGGAGTAGCTCCTGCAGCACGTCTTTTGGGAATTATAACTCCGTGTGCACCCGCACCTTCGGCACAACGGATTATTGCACCCAGGTTATGGGGATCCGAAACACCGTCGGCAATTATAATAAGCGGTTTTTCGCCACGTTCTTCGGCAATGGCAAGAATATCGTCTATTTCGCAATATTCTTTTTCAGATGCAAGGGCAACTATGCCCTGATGCTGTTCGTATCCGCACAAAGCATCAAGCTTTTCTTTTTCAGCTTCAATTACGGGGATCTTGCGGTTAATGGCTTCAGCCACAAGAACGGTAATAGAGCCTTCTCTGTCACCACGGCGGACAAATATCTTGTCAATAGCCTTGCCGCTTTTAAGCAGCTCTCTTACAGCATTTCTGCCGGGAACCGCACCGTTCTGGAATTCTTCGGAACGATCCTGTTCCGCAGAGCGCGGCTTGGTTGAATTCGGGCGCTTGGGACCTCTCGGACCGCCGTAGGACTTGGACGATGAAAAAGAATCGTTGCGGCGCTTTTTTTGATTATCTTTTTTAGAGTACATTTGTAAACTGCCTTTCAAAGTTAAAGGGGATTGAAAAATTTTGCAACGTGTACTAAAACATGCCGTGCAAACATATATAATTACACACTATTGTACCACAAATTTGGGGATTTGTATATAGGAAATTTGATTTTTTTACAATAATATTATAAATTTCTTATTTAAAAACGGTATTTTTTTACTCAAATACCGGAAAAAAGCAATAAATCAACGTCAAACTGAAAATTCCCGCTATATATACATAGCAATCAACCCGGCTAATTCAACATTCAATTCATATAGCAATGGTATGAAAAATGTCACCGGCAAAGCCGGTGACACAAAATTATTTTTTATAACCGCGTGATAAAGCCCATTCCACGGCTTTATGTGCCGCTTCTTTTGCAGCGGCAATTTCAGCGTCAGAAACTTCTTCATCAAGCTCTGTGAAAAAGACGTCGGCCGCAGGGATTCCCGTAAGATATTCAATCCATGCCAGCGCCGATGTATAACGTCCAAGCCCCAGGCTGAGGTGAATATCATCACGGAAAAGTCTTTCGCAGGGAATTCCCGCTTCATGCATAAGGCTTATAGCTTTTCCCGAAGGCAAAAGACCGTGGGAATCTATCATGGAGTACATTGCATCGTAACCTGCCTCGACCTGCGCATACATTTCTGCATGAGAGCCAAAGCCGTAAACGC
Organism: Eubacteriales bacterium; assembly: GCA_045532495.1. Lineage (GTDB taxonomy): Bacteria > Bacillota > Clostridia > Oscillospirales > CAG-382 > UMGS1052. The sequence goes on from JAZSGA010000069.1 coordinate 7,538, forward strand.
CAAGATTTCTGCCTTTCTCGTAATATCCCCAAGTCTGATGAATATAAATTTTGGCAGAAGGACGATATTTACGGACATACTCTTCAAGATATGACAAATACGGCTGAAAAGTATCGGGTTTAAATGACTGACGGCTGACCTGCTGAAATGTAACTATATCAAAATCATCGGAAATAAGCGCATCCTTGATGGACACTTTGATACCGGTGCTTACACCGTTAAATTCCATGGTATAATCACGACGGTCCTCCATGGCATTTATATAGTGAAGATACAA
>JAZSGA010000206.1:0-7250 GCA_045532495.1 Eubacteriales bacterium
CAAACCACATCAATACCGTTGACAGAACTGCAAACGCAGTTCTTGTAGCAGACATTGACCTTGAAAACAGACCTTGGACACCAATCGGATCAACAGGCGAGAACAGTAATAACTTCCGAGGTCACTTTGACGGTGGTAATCATACAATCACAAACCTTTATATTGACGAAACAAGAGCAGGACTCGGCTTCTTCGGAGAAGTACGCCTTGGTACTGTTGAAAACTTCACCATTTACGGCGATGTGAAGCTTTACGGCGATTGCAGCTATGTGGGCGGTGTTATCGGCTCTGCACCCGGTGCAAACGGTACGGATGTTCCCGACCATAACGGTGCAACTATCAGAAACATCACATCTTATGTGAATGTAACCCTTGGCGAAGGCTCTCACGGCTCAAGCTTTGTGGGCGGTTTTATAGGTTACGCCAATCACGAAACAATTATTGAAAAGTGTTCATGGTACGGCACGCTTGACCTTGGTGCCAACCGTGCAGACAGCGGTGTTGGCGGTCTTGTGGGACGCCTTTACGATAAGTCCTCTGTGACAATTCGCAACTGCGCGGCTTACGGTACCATAAAGACCTCCTATAAGAGCGGTACTTACCAAAATTACGATACCATTTACATAGGCGGTGTGCTGTCCTTCAGTCCCGCCGGCACAAAGGCAGTCCTTGAAAATAACCTTTGGGCAGGCAAGTTCATTGATGACACCGACCTTGGAGCCAAGGCACATCTCTCTGCTTTCGGTACGTTAAACGGCGAAGAAGTTGTAACAAACTGCTACACTATTAATTCTGCACCATACACCACAACCGAAAATGTAAATGCCAACGGCATTAAAACCGTTACCGCACAGCAGCTTGCAAGCGGTGAGGTTGCGTATAAGCTGGGCGATGCTTTTGGCCAGAATATAGGCTCTGACGTTTATCCTGTGCTTGGCGGAGAAAAGGTTTACCTTTCAAAGGGCATATACCATAACTTGTATGCGGATTTTGCCATCGTAAATTATGATGCGCAAACAAAAACCGCTTACGTTGCGGCACCCGATGCGGGAACTTATACCGTTGTATTTGCCGATTACGAGGGCGAAAAGCTTGTTAATGTTGAATATGCGCCCGTAACCTTTACGGAAGATACAAAGGGTACGGTTGAAACTGCTACAATCACAAATTCTTTCAACCTCTCCGCAGGCGATAAAATTATGCTGTGGCAGAACATTGCAGGACTTAAACCGCTTTGTAAGGCGTATAATGTAAAATAACCACGAATACATTTTAATGCAAAAAATGTATTTGTAACGTTAATTATCAAAAAGGCGTACCGTAACAGGTGCGCCTTTTGCTTTTCTTAAAAATTATTGTCGGATTTATCCCAAATGTAACAATTTGTACACAAATTTGTTGTAAAATTGATAATAAACCAATGAATAAAAATGCAAAGGATTGAAATTTATGAAATTCAGACGTTTTCTGGCATTTGTTCTTACATTTATACTTCTGTTGCAAACGCTTCCTGTTTTGGCTGATTACAGCATTGTTGCTTCCGGCAACTGCGGCGAAAACCTCACCTGGGCGCTTGACAACGAGAGGACACTTACCATAAGCGGAAGCGGAAAGATGGACGATTGGGGTTACTCCAAAGATGTTCCGTGGGATTCAAAATCTCCATATATTAAAAATGTTGTATTGGAAGACGGAGTTACAAGCATTGGCGCGAATGCATTCTTTGGCTGTGCAAATCTTGAATCAATAACCATCCCCGAAAGCGTTACAAGCATCGGTAAGTATGCATTCGAACAGTGTAGCAGCCTTGAATCAATAACTATCCCCGAAAGCGTAACAAGCATCGGCATTGGTGCATTCGGACACTGCTCAAGCCTTGAATCAATAACCATCCCACAAAGCGTTACAAGCATCGGATATGATGCATTCAGAGGCTGCTCAAGCCTTACATCAATAACTATCCCCGAAAGTGTTACAAGCATCGGTGAGTATGAATTCAGAGAGTGCACAAGCCTTGAATCAATAACTATCCCCGAAAGCGTTACAAGCATTGGCGTGCAAGCATTCCTCGATTGCACAAGCCTTACATCAATAACCATCCCCGAAAGCGTAACAAGCATTGGAAAAGAAGCATTCTGCGGTTGCACAAGCCTTGAATCAATAACTATCCCCGAAAGCGTGAAAAGCATCGGTAGGGGTGCATTCGGGAACTGCTTTAGCCTTACATCAATAACTATCCCACAAAGCGTAACAAGCATTGGCGATTCTACATTCTACGGTTGCACAAGCCTTGAATCAATAACCATCCCTGATAGCGTTACAAGCATCGGCTATTCTGCATTCCATCTTTGCAGAAGCCTTACATCAATAACTATCCCGAAAAGCGTTACAAGCATTGGAAATGATGCATTCCGCGGTTGCACAAGTCTTGAATCAATAACTATCCCCGAAATCGTTACAAGCATTGGCGAGTATGCATTCGCTGGCTGTGAAAGTCTTGAATCAATAACTATCCCCGAAAGCGTTACAAGCATCGGCGTGTATGCATTCGGCGGATGTACAAGCCTTACATCAATAACCATCCCCGAAAGCGTTACAAGCATTGGCGCGTATGCATTCAGCGGATGTACAAGCCTTACATCAATAACCATCCCCGAAAGCGTTACAAGCATCAGCTGGTGGGCATTCTACGGTTGTACAAGTCTTGAATCAATTACTATCCCCGAAAGCGTAACAAGCATTAAAGATCAAGCTTTCAACGGTTGTACAAAGCTTGAATCAATAACTATCCCCGAAAGTGTTACAAGCATCGGTGAGTATGCATTCGCTGGCTGTGCAAGCCTTTCGACAGTATATTATGCAGGCTCGAGAAGACAGTGGCAAGAAATTGGAATTGGAGCTTCTAATAATCCTTTGCTGAATGCTAAGAAAATCTTTGGCAAACAGGAATCGTTAAGTGGCACCTGCGGCAAAAACCTCACCTGGACGCTTGACAGTGAGGGCACGCTCACCATAAGCGGCAACGGATATATGACAAATTGGTATTCATCTTTAAGTGTTCCGTGGCATTCAAATCGAGAAGATATTAAAAATGTTGTTTTGGAAGACGGCGTTACAATTATCGGTGAGTATGCATTCGTTGGCTGTGCAAGCCTTGAATCAATAACTATCCCTGAAAGCGTAACAGGCATCGGCAATTCTGCATTCAGAGAGTGCACAAGCCTTGAATCAATAACTATCCCCGAAAGCGTAACAAGCATCCATGAGTATGCATTCTTCGGTTGCACAAGCCTTACATCAATAACCATCCCCGAAAGCGTTACTTATATCGGCGATTGTGCATTCGCTGGCTGTGCAAGTCTTGAATCAATAACTATCCCCGAAAGCGTTACAAGCATTGGCGAGCATGCATTCGGCAGATGTACAAGCCTTACATCAATAACTATCCCCGAAAGCGTTACAAGCATCAGCCGGAGTGCATTCTTCGGTTGCACAAGCCTTGAATCAATAACTATTCCCGAAAGCGTTAAAAGCATTGGAAAAGAAGCATTCTACGGTTGCACAAGCCTTACATCAATTACCATCCCCGAAAGCGTTGCAAGCATCGGTGTTCATGCATTCTTCGGTTGCACAAGCCTTACATCAATAACCATCCCACAAAGCGTTACAAGCATCGGATATGATGCATTCTACGATTGCACAAGGCTTACATCAATAACTATCCCCGAAAGCGTTACAAGCATCGGCGATCAAGCTTTCAAAGGTTGCACAAGCCTTTCGACAGTATATTATGCAGGCTCGGAAAGCCAGTGGCAAAAAATTGGAATTGGAAATGATAATGATCGTTTGCTGAATGCCAACATAATTTTTGCCGTCAAAGATAAAGAAGAAACCTATACCGTCAATTTTACAGTTATTGATGCGGCAACAGGCAGTCCCATAAAAAATGCCACAATTCGCTGTGGTTCGGGTTTAGTCGTCACCGATGCCAACGGCAAGGCTCAGGCAAAGCTTGCTTTAGGCAAGAATGAAATGATGAGTGCTTCTGCCACAGGCTATGTGCTGACACTCTTCAGCTATACCGTTACAAAAAGCACAAACAACGTTATTGTGGAAATGAACAAGGCACCGGATAACGATCAGGAAACCTGCAATCACTCCTACACAAAGGTTTCTGTCACACAGCCAACCTGCACTAAAGACGGGATAACAACATATAAGTGCACAGCCTGCGGCGAAGATAAAACAGAAAAAATTCCTGCCCTCGGTCACGATTATGCAAAAGAACGTACCATCGATATACAGCCCACCTGCACCGAAAATGGAAGATCATCAAGACATTGCTCAAGGTGTACTTCTACCACCGATGCCGTAAGCATTGCGCCCAAAGGTCACACCTATGGCGAATGGGTGGTTAACAAAGAGCCCACCTGCACCGACACCGGCACATCTAAGTGTAAGTGCACAGTCTGCGGACACATTAAAACCAAAAGTGTTCCTGCACTTGGCCACGATTATGCAAAAGAACGTACCATCGATATACAGCCCACCTGCACCGAAAAAGGAAAAGCATCAAGACATTGCTCAAGGTGTACTTCTACCACTGATGCCGTAAGCATTGCGCCCAAAGGTCACACCTATGGCGAATGGGTGGTTGACAAAGAGCCCACCTGCACCGCCACCGGCACATCTAAGTGCAAGTGCACAGCCTGCGGACACGTTAAAACCGAAAGCATTCCTGCACTCGGCCATGATTATGCAAAAGAATGGACTGTCGATATACAGCCTACCTGCACCGAAAAGGGAAGCACATCAAGGCATTGCTCAAGGTGCACTTCCACCACCGATCGCGTAAGCATTGCACCAAAGGGGCACACCTATGGTGAATGGGAAGTTGTTAAGGTGCCGGATTTTGCAAACGACGGTTTAAAGACCAGAAAATGTACCGTTTGCGGTCATGCCCAAAGCGAAACAATTACAAAACCCGAATACGATATGGAAGTTAATAAAGGCCACGGTGCTGTGTATTTCACCGTTGTTAATGCGGATACAAAAGAACCTGTAAGCGGAGTTTCCATAACTTGCTCGGGCACTACTGTAAAAACCGACAGCCAAGGCAAGGCGTATGCTGTGCTGCCCGTGGGCAAACAGCAGCTTACCGTATATGCAAGCGGTTACAACACACGCAATCTCAACTACCATATCCTTAACGGCGAAAATATTATTCCCGTTATCGGTATAAACACCAAACCGTTTATCGATGTTACCTTTGACCACAAGGAAATGACGATCGATGAGATAAAAAATGCGGGCATTGATATAACTGCGCAGGCAAATCAGCATGTATGGAATTATCAGCTCACATTCCGCTTTGATCACGAGAACTATCAGTTCAACATTTACTGGAACGAGGATCACATACCCGTTAAGATAGATCCCGTATATCCCGGTGGCGGAGTACCTTCACCCGGTTATCCCGGCGGCGATCCCACTGTAGTATGGCCGGGTACCCCCGGTTACCCCGATATAAAACCCGGAACACCTCCTTTTATCGTTATTCCTCCCTGCGATTCCGATGATGCTCCCACAACCATTTACCCCATCAGAGAAGGTTATTACCTTGTTGTAAAAGGCAGTGTTAAGTGGCTTAAGGAAATGTTTGATGTGTACATGATTATCCTTAACACATCTCAAACCGATACGGTGGAGGATTGCACAGCAACGCTTGCGTTACCCGACGGAATTTCTCTTGCGGAAATGACAGCGGATGTGGGGCAGCAAAGCCTTGTTCAGAATGTCGATTATATCGGCATGGGCGAAACAAAAACCGTTCATTGGTATATCAAGGGCGATAAAAAGGGCAAATATAACTTAAGTGCCACACTTGACGGCAAATATATGCCCTTTGAAGAACAGTTCCATTATGAGTATACAACGCCCAATCCGCTTATTGTTGAGGCGGGAAGTGCCATGCACATGACCATAGAAGCACCGGGTGTTGCATACCTTGGCAAGCCTTATCCCGTAAGACTTACCATTGAAAATGTATCGGATATGCCTGTATACGGCATGAATCACACTATCACCTCCGTTGATCAGTTCAAAATAGTTGCCAACGCCAACGGATCTTTTACAAAGACAGATTACGATACCGAAGGATCGGGTACCATAACCCATGATGTGTTTAACCCGGGCGAAAAAATAGTTATTGAGCTTACAACTGATGTGCTCTTCAACACCGACCTCGTTTACAAGCAGCTTTCGCAGATAAAGGACGGAGCCCAAAGTGTTAAAACCTTTAAAAACATGTACGATGCCCTTATTGCCGCACATACCGCAGCAAATGATATGGCAGGCGCTTTTGATTACATGCTTTATAATACCGACGAATCATGGTATCCCGGTGTATTTGAAAGGTTTAAGCAGGTGCATGAAAGATTATACAATAACTGTAGAATTCTTGATGCAAGGTCGGCGTATATTGCAAGCGAAATAAGAGCATCCGAGCATTATTATGTGCTTGATAAATTCAGAACGTCTAACGGACAAGAACTTCCCACCATGGCAGAGCTTGATGCATGTGTAAGCTTTGTAAACAAGGTTATAGACGATTCTCAAAACCTTACATACAGTGAAATGCGTGCTTTTGACAAGGTAAAAACTGTTGTTACATCCATCCCGTTGAAATTTATTCTCAAGAATGTATGGGTTACAACTCTTGAAGGCTCAACCACCGAGATACCTTGTTCTTTCAGAATTTACAACGATAACAGCATGCCCGGTTATTTTGCAACAGAGCCTGTGGGCAAATTTGTATATGACGATTTTATGGACAATTTCGGTGAGCTTGATATGCCCAATCTCTACAGCAATTTTGACGGTCTGATCCCCGGAACAAACCGTACCCACGGTGGAATCATCTATGCAAAGCCCTCTGATATGATAGTTGTGGCGGCAAAATCTTCGGGCGGCAAAACAAATTTCCGTGCCTGGATCGAAGACCAAAACGGCAACGTTATACCTGCAGATACCTCATTAAGCCTGCCCGATGCCCAAATGATGCGCACGGCGGCTACAGCTTCTCTTGGTTGCACCAATGAATCTTCGGTACTTGATAATAACGTATTGTCATTTACAGGCCCCGGATACATAAAAGTGCAACCTGCGGATATTGAAAATGCCGTTCTTGTGGTTGAAATGTCGGAAAACGGACAAACTGTATGCGATAAATACACAATACAAACCGTTGA
>JAZSGA010000066.1:0-9458 GCA_045532495.1 Eubacteriales bacterium
GTATCGGATTCTTTACCTGCGATAAAGTAGTCGTTATCCTGGGTAACCTTTGTGCCGTTGGTAAGAGTTGCGTTCTTCTTAAGCTTAACCATTTCAAAGCCTTCACCAATGAATGCCTGAACATAGTTTTCGGGCTTGAGAACCGTCAAGTTCAATACCGCCTGCCTGGAATACTACCTTGTCGTCGGATTCGTCAGCATATTTTACAACTGCGTAATCCTTGGCAATATCAATTGTATCGGAAGCGGAAAGCTTCTTTGCCCAGAGGATTCTGCTGCCGGAATGATAGATCTTAAGTGTTGCACCCAATGTAAGTGACTTTGCAAAGCCATCCTTGAACGCTTCTGATGCTGTTTCATCCGAACTGAGATCTACCAAGCCTGTTGCGTTGCTGTTAACGTGACCTACGATATTGTTACCGGATCCCCATGCAGAAAGCGATACGCCGTTTGCATAGGTGGAGCTGTTGTTTGTATCGTTGTTTGTCTGTACAACAAGCTTTACAACTTCAGATGTGAAGCTGCGGATGGTATTGTTAACATCGTCAGATGCGACCTTAACCATGTTTGCGGGACCGGAAACGTAAGCATATACAAACTTGCCGTTTTCATAAGCTCCGCCTTCAACATGAGTTTCGTCGGTGATGTAAATTTCGGGCATCTGACTCTTGGAGTTGTATACAGCACGGTATTTGCTGTCGCCAACGTGCTTTGCAACTGTGGTATTTGTTTTGCCGGACTTGGAAACAACCTGGCCCCATGTCATAGGCATGATGTTAACGTATTCGATAATACCGTCGGAGTTTGTATCGTAATATTCGCTGAAATGACGTCCGCCATTATTTGCTGTGGAGAACACTCTTGTAAGTGCCTTGTGGTTTGCAGTCTGTTCACTGTTATAAGCTATAAGAGCATCATAGCCGGTTTCATCTTTGACGCCTGAAGCAATTTCGTCTTTCTTTTTCTGTTCTGCAACAGGTTCAAGAGTGAAGGAAGGCATATTGTTGCCGTTCCAGATAACACCTGCGGTAAATGTGAGTCTGCCTTCTTCATCGCGGTATGTGGGGCAGATGGATACAGCATATGTATGTGTGCCGTAGGGCTTGTTGTAGAAGTAGGCTGCAGCTGTATCAAAGTTTACCTTACCTGTACGGAGACGATATTTTGTTTTATCATTACCGTCCTGGTAAATACGGTACTTATTAGTGCCGGTGTGTGTTTCAAAGGAAATAGCCTTGTTTTCGCCCTTGGTACCGTTGGCTACGCATGCCATAACCACGCCTTCGGGGTTAACGTACATTGTAAGGTCGCTAAGGAAGTAATCATCCGCTTTACCGGAAAGACCAAGTTCCTTGAAGTCGAGAAGAGATTCTTCCTTGGGAAGTCTTGTGCAATCTTCTTCTGCACAAACAGCAGCTGTCTGGATAAGCTGTTCATCGGGAGCTTCTTCGCCCGTGGGCTTGTATGCAGCATACTCTGTACCTCTGCCAACCTTGGAAAGGTCGATGGCGTAGTTAGGAGTAGCAACTACACGGCGAACAATCTGTTCTACGTTGTAGATCTTGTGCCATACAGTTTCGGGAACGAGTTCGGTGTAAACCTGAAGAGCAGCACCTTCTGTTGCCTTTTCAGGGGGAATGGTTACGTTCTTTTTGTAGGTTTCGTTCATTTCGGCATAAAGCGCATTATAAAGAATAATAGCAACGTTGCCGCGAGTGAGGTCGTCCTCGTAGCCTACTTTTTCAAGACCTTCGCCAAGGCCGAGAGATTCAGCCACATCGATAAATTCGTAGGGGTAATCAAGAGTCTTGTCCTTTTCGTAGCCAAGAGCACGAACCAGCATAACGTAAGCATCCTGGAGGATGATCTTGCCGCGGGGGTCAAACTTTGTTTCGGAACGGCCCTTGATAATGCCGTTCTGGCTTGCCCAGGAAATCATATAGTAGAATGTAGGATCCTTAAGGTCGGTAAAAGAAGTGATGTTTTCGCCGCCTTCCATGCTCTTACCTGCCTTCATAAGGCGGTAAATGAACGCGGACATCTGTTCACGTGTTACCTTGTCTTTTGTACCAAAGGTGGTATCGCTTGTACCCTTTGCGATTCCGAGAGAATTGAGCATATCAACAGCTTCGTTGAGATATTCATTCTTGTTGGAAACGTCGGTAAAGGGATGAGCACTTGCAGTAAAGGTTGTAAGAGTTGCAAGTGTTGCAATGACAAGCACCATTGATAAAAATTTTGTGAATTTTCTCATAGTTTTTGCCTCCTGAAAAATGTGTTGGGCAGAAAAAGCTGCCCGTAAACAGAACGGCGCAAAACACAAGGGTATAAATTGCGCCTATACTCCATTTATCATATTCATTATAACAACATTAATCAAAAATAGCAACAGCAAAATGCAAAATGTAACACTTTTGTAACATATAAATTATGCCCATTTGTGCACATTTTACCGAAGTGCGCAAAAAAACACCCGGCATTTCTGCCGGGTGTAAAAATCACTCAGTGATTGAAATTAATCAGTCAATGATTATTTTGTAGCAGCGATCTTGCCTGCAGGAGCAACTACAAGAGTCTTAACGATCTTGATGTTGGATGTTGCATCATCTTCTTCATCAACAGCAACGATGAGGAGCTGGAACTTAGTATTGAGGTTGTCGGACCAGCTGTTTTCATCAGCAGTGAGGATGGAGTCGTCAGCTACAGTGATTTCTGCGTCTGCACCTTCGTAGAAGAGGATTGTTGTCTCATCGTCGAGTGTGTAGAGGTTGCCGTCCTTGATATCAAGGAACTTCATGCCTTCATCATAAGTATCAACGCCGTCGTTGAATTCAACGTTCATGATCTTATTCTTAGCATAAGTTGCTGCGAAACCAGCTGTTGTAGCCTTGCCGTCTTCCTTGATTTCTACGAGCCAGTTAGACTTGATACCCTTGGGGGTTTCAAGATTTGCCTTAGTAACGAGATCTGCATCAGCTTCAACAGATTCCTTTGTACCGTCCTTGATGTTAAGAACTTCAGCAGTGTACTTAGTCTTGCCATCAACGCTTGTGGAAGAAGAGGAGAGTACGATTCTGTAATCGTTAGCTGTATCGGAACCGATTTCACCATCAACTTCAGCATACATGATACCGATGTTTTCGATAGAACCGGACTTGTTGTTAACGAAGATAACCTTTATGTCCTTGAGGTTTGTCACACCGATCTTGCCGAGAGTATCAGCTGTGTAAACAGTGAATACTGCTTCGTCATCATCGTCGTATGTCTTAAGGATAACCTTGGAGTAATCTCTAAGGGAAGCCTTAGTAACGCCTGTGATACCTGTGAGGTTGTAGATCTTACCTGTGTAGTGTTCGATAGAACCTGTAGCTGCTTCGTAGTAAACAGCGTCTTCCTTAGCAGTGTCTGCAAGGATTGTAGCGTCTGCAACGGGGATATCGTTAGCAGAGAATACATAAGAACCGTCTGTGTTTACAGTGTATGTGGAGAACTTGCCGTAGAAGTCTTCGTACATAACAGTTTCAACAACAGCCTTATCTGTAAGAGCCTGGCTCTGGAGTTCCTTAGCTGTGCCAGCTGCATTGAGGTTGTAGCTGAAGATCTTGTTCTTTGCGTCGTAATCAACATATGTGAATGCTGAATCAGCGAGCTTAACAGCCTTAACTGCGCCGTCGATGATAGCGTTTACATAGTAGTAGGAAGAGAATTCGCCGTTTTCAGTTACGCCAGTAGCTGTGAATACAACCTGGTCAACACCGGAAGCGGATGTAGCAGCGCCGGACTGTGTAAGGCTGCCGGGTGTGTATACATACTTAGTAACGTCCTTAGCGTTTTCTTCGTATGCGATAACGATTGCGTAGTTAGCTGCTGCATCGAAGTTGCCTGCTGCTACAGAGTCAGCGTAAAGAAGAACGCCGTCCTTAACATATACAACTGCGAGCTTGCCGAGTGTAAGTGTGTGACCCTTGTAGTAAGCATACTTAGCTGCGCCTGTCTGGAGGTCTACAACTTCACCAGTGGAGAGTGTGTAGAGGTCAGACTTTGTAGTATCCTGGAAGCTTGTAACTGTTGCTTCAACGGGAGCGATAGTTTCCTTAACTTCGAGGTAATCAAACTTAGAGCCGTTAGTGTGGCCGTATGCGAGAACTGCATCGCCATCTTCGTAATCACCAACGATAACGATATCTTCGTACTTGGTTGTGGAACCTGTAGTAGCGCCGATAACATCAGTGATGAGGATGTTCTTTGCGTTCTTTTCTGTGAGCTGAACGAATGTGAGGTTCTTGATAAATACGTATTCAGCATAACCGTCGCCATTTACGTCATAAACTTCTGCTTCGTAGAGACCGTTGTTGTAAACTGTCTTGAAGTCATTTGCGAAGTTAGCTGTAAGAGTTGCGTATGCGCCATCTGTATCAAGTGTGTTGAATTGGCCATCGTAGTTGAAAGCTTGTGCTACGTACTTGTAGGAAGCGCCTTCTTCGTCGATAGAAACTGTGTCAAGCTTGATGAACTGAACGGAAGCCTTATCAGCACCGTTGCCGAGCTTTCTGTAAGCGTAAGGAGCAGCATCCTTGTCAAGGTAAGCGTCGATGTTACCGAAGGAAACAAGACCTGTCATAACCTTGTCAGCTGTGGAAGACTTCTTACCGCCAACATAGTACTTAGCGTCTGTCTTTGTGGATGTTTCAATTACAACGTCCTTAGCTGCAACTGTCTGCTTGTTGAGGTTGGACTTAGCTGCGATAACTTCATCCTTAGTTACGTCCTTGCCTGCATCCTTCTTAACGAAGAGTGTGAGCTCAGCCATGAAGTATTCATCGGACTTGCCGTCGAGCTTAAGGTCTTCAACTTCCCAAGCTTCAGCTGTTGCAACAACATTACCGTCTTCATCGTATCTGTTACCGATAACCATATCGATTTCGTCTTCAGTAACTTCCTGAGAAGCGCCGAATGTGTAGTTGTTTGTAGCTGTAACTACGAAAGTTTCTTCTTCAACACCGAAGATGTCCTTAGCAACTGTAGCTGCAGTTTCAACTGCTGCGTAAGCCCAAGTTGTCTTTTCAACATCAATGAAGCCACCCGCGCCATCAGGTTCTCTTTCGGTGTACTTCTTAGGAATGAAGTCGTATTCTACGGTTGTCTTGTTCATGTCTGCGTAGAAAGCGTTAGCGAGAAGGATTGCTACCTGGCCTCTTGTGAGAGCGTCTGTGTAGTTAACAGTGGTAGGAATGTTTTCGCTGAGACCGATTTCTTCAGCAAGATCGATGTAACCGAAGGGATAAGGAAGAACTGTGTCTTCTTCGTAACCGAGAGCACGAACGAGCATTACGTAAGCGTCCTGGAGAACGATGTTACCCTTAGGATCGAAAGTAGTAGCGTTTCTACCCTTGATGATGCCAGCCTGGCTAGCCCAAGTGATCATGTAGTAGAATGTAGGATCGTCGAGATCAGTAAAGCCGGAATTGTTTGTTCCGCCAGTCTGCTGTCTGCCGGCCTTCATGAGTCTGTAAACGAAAGCAGCCATCTGCTGACGTGTTACGAGTTCATCAGGACCAAATGTTGTTTCTGTTGTACCCTTAGCAACGCCGAGAGTAGAGAGGAGCTCAACTGCTTCGTAGAGAGCTTCGTTTTCAACAGATACGTCTGTGAACGCTGCACCTGCGGAAACTGTGCACATGCCAACGAGCATGAGAGCCGCAAGTACGAGAGAGAGAAGTTTTGTTGTCTTTCTCATTTGGAAATCCTCCTGTAAAAATTATTATGTAGCATGATACAAGACCTTTTAGTGGCACTTGTTCTGCTTACACTGATATAATAATACACAATCGAATTTTTTGCAATACCTTTTTGCGGTTTGTAACACAACTGTAACACGAAGCATTTTTTGTTACAATCGGTGTACATTCCGTAAAGGGGGTACCCCAAAGGGGAGCAAAGCCTGCGAAAGTGCAATATTACCGACCGCGCATCTTGCGGTCACAGCTGTATGACGCGCAAAATGCAATTTTGTTCCGCACATTTTCAAATAATTATCTGTGCAAAAAACGTTTTGAAACGGATATGCCTATATAATATATATAATGAAGGTTTTTATTTTAAAGTGTGGTAGTAATATATGGGCAAAGCGCTCCAACCGTGGCACAAGCTGCCTGCGTTGTCAAAATCCTTTTCGCCGTCTTCTGTTTCCCATACGGTGCCCGTGCCGTATTCCAGCATGGGGGTATAGGTCTTTTCGATGTCGGCAAAAATATAATCTTTATATTTTTCGCTGTCAACCTTTATAAGAGCGTCATAACTGAAGCATTTCATGCTGAGCGATATGGGTGTAAGATTGCCGCCCGATGTTATAAGGCTGCATATGTTCTGCGCCGTTTGCTCATCCGCCGCTCCGCACAGTACAGCAAGGCTGTTCCCGAGAACGCTTGCTGTATCACGGGAGGGACGGTCATAAAACATCTTTTTATCAGCATCGTAAAAGTTTTTGATTATGCCCGAATTGATTTTTTCAACCAGGGCGTCGCAGTCAAAGGGGCATTTTTCGTTAAGCTTGCCGTATATTCTGCCCAGACTCGCAAGGGATTTTGACAAAAGACCGTTGAGGATAATATCCGGCACGGTAAGGTCCACCTTGGTGTAGCCCTCAAGCCCCTTGCGCCATTCGTAAAAGTTCCAGTAGTCATCTCCCACAAAAGGAAGCACGCAGCCGTCATCGCCAATGCGTGATACAAAAACCTGCATTATCGAGCAAAGCTTGGGCAATATGCTCTTTATAAACTCCGCATCGCCCGAATGGTTAAGATATTCCTCGCACTGAACAAAATAATGAAGGGAAAACGACGGTATTTTGTATTCCTTTGCCACGGGGTAGCAGATGGAAAGCAGATTATCCTTTCTGTTATCCTTGGAAATAAGTTCAAGGCATGCACGGGGAAAAGTATATTCACCAAAGGCGTAGTAACCTATCAACATCTGATTTCGGCTGTCCATGGTATAAAGCGCCTGTTCGCGCCAGGGGCAATCCTCATAATGCTCGTGCATACACATCACAAGGGTGCGCAGGCACGCATCATAAATTTCGTTCTGTTTTTGAGTGAGTGCAGGCCTTGGCTGCTCGGTTACGGGGTAAACTGTTGGAATTATGGAAATTTCCGCATCATCCAAAGGATATTCGGAATTTATTTCGATATATTTGCAGCCCAGTCTGCGGAAAGGGTTGGTATATTCGGTAACACCACCGGGCACAATTATCTCTACGCTGAAATCTCTGCCGCCGATAAGTCTGCGCACACTTCCATCGGCAATATGCTCACCGTAGGATACGGTTATAAGCTGCTTTTTGGAAGATGTGATTTTCACAGACAAAAATCCGACGGTGTTTATGCCGAGATCGTAAAGTGCAACGGTGGGCGATATGGTTTTAATCTTCTGTGCTTTTACAGCTTCCTGCAAAACAAGCTTTTCGCACGGACGGGGGCGCAAAGGAAGCTTTTGATTTATCACGGTGCTTTGTGCAAAGCCGCAAAGCTCGCCAATCATCCAGTTATCCGCTGCGCTTGCATCATAGAGGAAGGAATAACCCACCTGCCATGTAATGTTTTTGCAGTAGTGGTTTTTATAAGTTGTGCTCATTCTTGAAAGAGTGTGGGGGCCGCTTGAGCATACCTCATCACCGTCTTCAAGAACTTCAAACATTACCGCCGCATTTCCGGGGCAATAAACCGATGATGTATCAAGACCGTAATACCACACAACAACCGCCAGGCTGTTTTTACCGTTGCGGCAGAAATCTGTAATATCCACGGTATCGTATACTTTATCATAAGGAAAATCCGCATACTGACCAAATGTGGCAAGCTTGCCGTTTATGTAAAGTGCATAGTTGCTGTCGGCAGAAATGTTTACGGTAACCTTTCCGCCGTTGTGGCAAAATTCGCTGTAAAATTCTCCGTATTCGTCATTTTTTGCACAGGAATTTGTCCATATCCATTGTGCGTTTTTAAAATTCTGCATTTTTTATCCTTTCGGGAACAAGAATAATTATTTAAGATAGCTGACCACAAGCCGCGATTCGCCAAACGGACGGTATATAAGCGTTCCGTCGGCAAAAAACACACGCTCGGGCAAATCCACTGTTTTAAGATAGCCGTACAGTTTGTTGAAAAGCACAAATCTCGGCTGACCTTCGGTGTAGCAGTTGAATGCGATAACTCCGTTTTCTCTTGTGAAATAACCGGGCTCGGTTGTTTCAAAAATAATGCTGTGCACACTGCCTATGCCATAACCGTCAAAAACAGACACCTGGTACTTTGTACCGTCGGTATGCGCAACAAAAATATATCCCTCATACGTCACGGCGTCATATATATCACACACTCCGCTGATTATTTCGGTTTCTTTTCCTGCTGACATGCGGTAAAGAGTGCCGTTTTTGCAATACATAAGCATATCGGTCATGGCACCGAGCGAATTATCCCATCCGGAATAGGCATAATAATTTGTTACACCCTCAAGCACGCAGGTTATTTCACCCGTTGCGGAATTCACGCTGTAAACGTTG
Source organism: Eubacteriales bacterium (assembly GCA_045532495.1). Taxonomy (GTDB): domain Bacteria; phylum Bacillota; class Clostridia; order Oscillospirales; family CAG-382; genus UMGS1052. The sequence continues at coordinate 8,560 of JAZSGA010000066.1, forward strand.
CTGTCGGAATTATCGGCAGTGCTGTAGCCTGCAACATATATGTTGCCTCCCACAGCATAGGCGTTTTTAAACGCCGCCACACCATTTTTGCGTGTTTCGCCAAAAATCATGTTTTCCTGCGTGATCTGCGTCTGAACTTCATTCACGGTATAATATACCGCGGAGTTGCCGGGTTGTCCCGAATTATACGTATCAACCTTTACATACTCGCCGTCATAAAAATAACGGTTCGCGCCGATAGAGGATGAATGATGGCTTCCCGCCCCCGACAGCACACAGGTGCCGTCCTTATTTATTGCATAGCGGTATGTTCTGCCCATAGAGGCTCCGCCGATATGGTAATAAAGGTAAACATCCTTGCCGATTGCTTCAAACCACACTCCGCCGTTGGGATCCTCAGGCATGGTGTGTATAATTTCGGTCACACTTTCATCCGAAACAAGAGTGCGCAAAATCGTGTTGTTTTCTCCGGTGTAATACCAATATTCACCGTCAGTTGCAGCAGCCAGTTTTCCGCCAAGTCCGGGCAAGGTAAGGTCATGTATGGATGAGTTATCGGAAGTTATTTTCAAACCTTCTTCATCGGTATAGCTGTATTGCCAGCCGAATTCATCCACGGCAAATCGCCATGTCAGCGGAAAATATGTAATATCGTTATAATTGAGCAACGGATATTCTTCCTGAGAATTGTCTATTTGCTTTCCGTTTACAACAACGTTAAAGCTGCATATCGCCGCATCCACCACTTCGGGAGTGGCGGTTTCGGAGGCATATGTCCGATATGCGCAGGAAACCCCCGTTTTTGTTATTTCAAGGGTTCGTGTTGCATTGTCCCAATTTGCCGTAAGCCCAAGATATGCGGAATCAAAATAAGTCATGGGAAAATATACAATATCTTT
>JAZSGA010000125.1:0-2282 GCA_045532495.1 Eubacteriales bacterium
TGTTCTGTCTGTTCTATTATATTGGCTTTTTTTTGCATTTAGAATTCTTCTGTTATCATCTGCAAAAGAAGTCATATTAAGCCTCCGTCATATTTTTTCTAAAATTCTGAGTTTTGCACTTCTCGACCTGGGGTTTTCCTCAAGTTCTTTTTCGCTTGGCAATATAGGTTTTTTTGTTATTATTTTTGCCTGCGGTTTTTTGCCGCAAACACAAACCGGGAAATCAGGTGGGCACGTGCAGCCCTCGGTATATTCAAGGTAAGTATGCTTTATTATTCTGTCTTCCAGGGAATGGAAACTGATAAACGAAAATCTGCCTCCGGGATTAAGCATGGGGAACAATCCGTTTATAACACGATCGATAACGTCAAGCTCACCGTTAACTTCAATACGTATTGCCTGGAAAGTGCGTTTTGAAGGATGCGGACCTTCACGTCGGTTTTTGGCTGGAATTGCATCCTTTATTATTTCGTTAAGCTGAAAAGTGGTTTCTATGGGTGATTTGCTGCGTTCATTTACAATAAACGAAGCAATTCTTTTTGCAAAGCGTTCTTCGCCGTAAAGTGTTATTATACGTGCAAGTTCTTTTTCATCATAGCCGTTTATCACATCATATGCGCTTTTGCCCTCGCCTTTTGACATTCGCATATCAAGGGGGGCATCGTTCATATATGAAAAACCCCGTTCCGGAGTATCCAGCTGAAATGAAGAAACTCCAAGATCAGCAACGGCGCCGTCGATGCTGTTTATACCGTTTTCACGCAGTAACTCAGGCGCATCGCCAAAGTTGCCTTTTATAAAAGTAACCGCATCGCCGTACTTTTCAAGTCTTTTCCCTGCTGCAGCCAAAGCGTCGGGATCACGGTCTATGCAAATAAGCCTTCCGCCGCCTGCAGCTTTTATTCTTTTGAGAATTTCTTCGGAATGTCCTCCGCCGCCGGTGGTGCAATCCAGGTATGTGCCGCCTTTTTTTACGGCAAGCCCGTCCACGGTTTCTGTAAGCATCACCGAATAATGTTCAAATACAGGGGCGTTGCAAATTGTTTGCATTTTATCAGAAGCCGACATTTTTAAGCATTTCCTTCATTTCTTCGATGTCTGATTCGTCATTGATTTCTTCGAACTTATCGGGACGCCATATTTCAACACAATTGTTAAGGCCAACAAAGAATATTTCCTTTTCAATATCGGCATGCTCGCGCAGTTCGGGAGAAATAACTATTCTGCCCTGTGTGTCGAGTTCGGTGTTAAATGCACTGGCAAGAATAAAACGCTTTATTTTTTTCATCTGCATTTCGCCGTAGGTTTCAAGCTTTTTAATAAAAGCTTCCCACTGCTCTTTGTTGTAAAGAACAAGACAATCGTCAAGACCGCGTACGATGATAAGATCGCCCTGGAGATCTGCACGGAACTTTGCAGGGATAAATACTCTGCCCTTGGAATCTACTGTGTGCTTATACTTGCCGGTAAGCATTCCGTGCTCACTCCTTTCATAAGTTTGTATAATAAGCTGTTATCAACAAATGAGCAAAAGCGTTTTTAGAGTTGCAAAAAGTGGGGCACCACCGTGCTTTTTCACAAAAAACGTGATAGAAAAAGCAAGTTTTGCTCCATTTATATTTATTTTTACTCCATTTCGCTCCACTATTGATACAATTATATATCAACATCATCAACTTTTCAATAGGCAACCGCCCCGCAATTTTTAATTTTTTGTAAACAATAGCGAAAAATGCAAGAAAATCTGCATTTTTTCATTAAAAACACCGTCTTTTTTATGAATAAACACCGAAAACATTAAATATATCTGTTATACGGCGTAAAGCAATGGGAGGTAAATGCAATGAAATCATCCACATTCGAGGCGTTTAGCCGAAAAGAAGTTATAAACATCCGGGACGGAAAAATACTCGGATATCCGTGTGATCTTTTGTTCGACACCGAATGCGGACAAATCATTTCGTTTTTTGCAAAAGACACCTCCCGGTTGTTTTGCGCAGGCAAGAAAAACATCACGGAGATTCCGTGGAGCAGCATCACAAAAATAGGCGATGACATTATTCTTGTGGATACAGTATCATCCATCCCCTGCCCTTTGCCTGCCCCCAAAAAAGAGAAGAAATATTTTTTTGGAGGTTGACAAATTAAAAACTTTGTAGTATAATATGCGTGTTCGCAAATAATGCGGCACAAATGCAGGTATGGCGGAATTGGCAGACGCGCTAGATTCAGGTTCTAGTGGGGGCAACTTCGTGGAGGTTCAAATCCTCTTACCTGCACCA
>JAZSGA010000093.1:0-4940 GCA_045532495.1 Eubacteriales bacterium
CCCACCAGAAACCATGCTTTTTTCAACACCTACGGCAACAAGCTGATTTTCGGTGAAGGTATAACAAAATCGAATTTTGATCTTTACATTCACGGCGGTTCTTACGGGAACACCACCGTGGCATATTCGGATATTGAAATATCCAGCGGCTCGTTCAACACAGTGTATATGGGCGGCGCTTACCCAACCTCCTCAAGCTACGGAGTATCGGGCAATACATATTTAACCATCAACGGTGGCAGTATAAGCAACCTGATAATAGGTTTTGATTCCAGCAACGTAAATCACACCGAAGGAACCATCAACGGCAACGTTATCATACGCCACAACGGCGGTATAATAAACAAGGTAACGGGCAAACGCCTTTTAAACAACACCGTTGGCGGATACATTGCAATAATAACCCGTGAAGGTATTTCGGCGCAGTTTGATCTGCCAAAAGCAAAAAACGGTACATATTTTATAACCGTCGGTAGCCACGGCAACGTTACCGAAACAGAACTTGCGGGAGTTTTCACCGTAACCCCCGACAGCGGATATTATGCCTATGTAAACGGCAAAAAGCTTACGGGGACAACGGCAACTCTTACCGAGGGGCAAAACACAATAAGGTTTTTGCGTGATACCGTGCCGGGCGATTATGAAGGAGTTCTTATAAACGGTTTTGAAGACGGCAATTTCAAACCGCAGGAAAATGCCGACAGATACACCGTTGCCCTTGCCGCAGTAAGAGCTTTGACAAAAACAGAAGCCGCATCGGATTATGCACAGCTCCTTGCAACACTTTCTTCAAAAAACGCCTTGCCTTACGGTTGGGATAACACCACCCCCGATTCCGATGTGACAAAAGCCGAATGTATATACATTCTTGCATCACTTTTTGATGCCCACAACAACAGCAAAAAGCTTTTTGACTATGCGGATGTGCCGAACGATCACATATATGCCGATGCCATAAAGATTGCGGCAGGTGCAGGTAAAACAAGCGGTATGCCCGGGGATATGTTTTACCCCAACGCTACAGTAACAAGGCTTGAGCTGTGCCGTATGCTTGCAGATTATTTCGACCGTGTACCGTATGACAGTGCCAAGTGTTCCTTTTCGGACGTTGATTCCGCTGACAGTGCTGTGGTTGCGGCAGTAACCGAACCCAGAACAAGCGGAAAATGGGATTTTGCCGCCAAAACCTATGTGCTGCCGGCAAGCGGAGGCACGGAAGCCTATGTGAAAGCGCTTCACGCCCAGTCATCGCACCTTTCCCCCGATGAAATACGCAACGCATCGGATGTTATCGCATATAAGGTGCGGCAGGATATTCTATCCACTCCCAACACGCAAGATATATATGACTTTGACGATTTGGGAATAACAACGGTATACTACGTTTCCGAAAAAAACGGAAGCGACAGCAATGACGGTCTTTCCCCAAAAACACCCTTCAAAACCCCCAACATGCTGCACGGCAAGATTCAGGGGAAAAACAATGTTGCCGTACTTTTTGAGCGAGGCGGCATATACCGCACCGGCGGCAGCACTTCGCCGCTCAACCTTGCAGGCTCAAAAAATGTTGTTATAGGAAGCTACGGTCAAGGTCAAAAACCCATTGTTATGCAATCAAGAATGAATTATGCAAATGCAGTATGGACAGAAGTGATGCCTAATGTTTACAGACTTGATACAACCAAGCTGTGCAATGTGGGTGTTATGGCTTTTGACCACGATGTTACGGATTACACCGACGGCACCTTTGAGGAAATCTACGGTGAGATAGAAAATATGGATACCCAGGGATTTACGGGTATTGAAGATCTTGATACCGATTTGCAGTTTTACTGCGAGCTTATGCCAACATACAACAAAGAAGTTGCCGAGGAAACCGTGGACGGAGTGAAAATTACCACCACCACGGTAACCGAAAGCTACGACGGGCGTTCCGAAGGATATCTTTACCTTTATTCCGCCCACGGCAATCCGTCGGAAAGATTCGACTCCATCGAAATCGGTGAACGTTTCGATCTTGTGGACGGTGCGGCACACGGATGCATAATTGACAACATTTCTTTCAAATTTACGGGTGCCCACGCCATAGGGCTTGCCACCAGTGAAGATCTTACAGTCAAAAACTGCATATTCTCATGGCTTGGCGGTTCGATACTTTGGGAAGCCGAAAAAATAACAAAAACAGTAACCCGCAGTGACGGAAGTGAACCTGTTGTGACAGAAACCTCCGACGAATCCACAGGCTACGGCAATGCTGTTGAAATATACGGCGGTTGCGATGGTTTTTATGTGTGCGACAACTGGATATATCAGATATTCGATGACGGTATAACCAATCAGTATCATGGTTATGACGACTGTATACAAACCGACATGCGCTATCTTGGAAACCTTTTGGAATATGTTTACCACGATTTTTCAAACTGCAACTTCACGGAAGAACTGATATACGAAAAAGATTTCCCCACAGAAGGTGAAGGAGCCTACACCGATTACACCTCCGACCTTGTGGTGGCATACAATATATGCCGCATGGCAGGTTACGGCTGGGGCGGACCTATAAAAAACCGTGTAAACAACGGTCAGATGTACCGCTCGGCAGGAATAGGTGCCAACAAGGATGAATATGTAAAATACAACATCTTCGATTCCAGCGGCGGTTACCTTATATACACTTCCCCCAATGCAAACGAAGTATATGACAGCAACATATATATCCAATCGGAAGGCACACGCCTTATAGGGCGTATGACAGTTGGGAATTTTCCGTTTACGCCAAACGCACACCGTGATATTATACATCATGTAAACGATACAAACGCGGTGGCGGTTATTGTGGACAGCGACGAAATTGTAAACTGCCGCCCTGCCGACAATGCGGCGCATTTTTCCTTTGAAGGCGCACAGATACGCACCGACGGAGTGCAGGCATTGAGGTTTATATTCGCTGTTGATAAAAAAGCTCTTGAAAAGCTTGATGCGCTGCCGCATAGTGTGCACGACAAAGGTGTGGGATTTGGTGCCGTAATTATGCCGCAGCAACGGCTTTGCGGCAAGCAACTAAAAAAGAACACGCTCACTGTATCGGATGGCAAGTCCCGTCGTGCGGCGGTTGTGCCTGCCGTAAACCTTTACCGCGCGGACGAAGAAAAAGTGTATTATACCGTGTGCGTTTCAGGCATACCCGAAAGCAGATACGGAATAAAATTTACGGCAATTCCTTATCTTACCTTTGAGGAAAACGGTGCGGATGTTACAGTTTACGGAAATCAGACAAACGGAATTTCGCTGTTTGACATAGCATACGAAATATACAACGATTCCTCCGTTCCGTATGACAAACGCATGGAAATGTACGATATACTTTCCAAAACGCATCCCGATATATACCCCGAAATTGAACATTGACCTATACAAAAATCTCCTGCGGAAACCGCAGGAGATTTTTTATTGCTATGATTCTTTATTTAACGGATATCTTAAGCACCGTACCGCTACCTGTTTGGTTGGTGTTAAGGTAATTCTGAGGAATAACATGGCCTGTGCCGTTTTCGCCGGTACCGATGATCTCGGTGTATACGTTAACATGCTCGTGTCCGCAGAACACGCCTGCAACTATATCGGCATTATCGGTTATAAGCTTGTGTATTTCCTTTGTAAGTGCATCGGAGTTGGGGTTACCGGGAAGTCTTGTGTTGGGTGCAGAACCGCTGTCGTAATAACTGGGTGTGGATGTAACACTGCTGTCACCGGTATAAAGCGCAACATGCTGGAATATAAGAACGGGAATGTTCTTTTGTCTTGCTTTTGCAAGGTCCACAGTAAGATTGTCTCGGATTCTCTCATCAGCATAACGCTCACGCTGGTCATCAAGCAACACCAGCATAACGGGGTTTTTGCCTTCTGTTGTGGTCATTATTTCCGAATGGTAAACTATATCATTGGGGAAATATTCCTGAAGTGCAGGATAGTTATATGTCATATAGTTATCATCGGGTACAACACCGATCATGTGCTTGTAGCGTTCATGATTACCAAGAGTACCAAGCACCTTTTTAAGGGGATTGCCGTTTTCGTCATACTTCGCACGTATACCAACCCATGTGTTGCGGTCAAACATAAGACGTTCACTTATCTGCAGTGAGCCGTCTGCAAGGGAGTGGATAACGTCACCGGTAACAACCACCTTATCAAGAAGCGATGCATATTCCATTGCCTTTACAACAGGACCTGCTGTCTGACCTTCGCCATAGAACGCAGATGTGCCATAAGCGTGGATTATAGATGCTTCGTATTCGTTTTTATCCTTTGCGTTGTTGTAGTTAAGGTGTGTATCGGTGATATGTGCAATTTCAACGGGATCGGATTCATCCGCCACTTCAGCGTTATAATCCCAGTCAATATTTACTTCGCGAACATTAAGTCCGTTGGAAAGCACATACATATTGTGGTTGGGGTTTGTACAACCATCACCGTCAATTGCGCAGGTGTGCTTTGTTGCCTTTTCAAAGTTTTCGCCGATATATGTATCGTAATAAAGCGCAGGAGCTGTTACTTCCACATAATCAATGATTTTGTCAAACAATTCAACCGTGGACTCGCTGTACTTGTTGTCGGCATTATCCGCAGCCGCCTGAAGAACGATCTTGTAAAGGCTTGTCTGTGCGTAATCGGAATACATTATCTGCTCGTTGCCGTTAGCATCGTAATAACGGATATACCCCATTGCACTGTAGAACTTAGAGTAATTCTTATCCGCAATACCTGTTATAACAACGGTATAAAGCACGCCGTCATCACGGACGCTGAATATATTCTTTGCGGGAACAGCCGCAGGTGTACCAAGCTCAACTTTGGGGTGGTGAGGAAGTGTGGTGAGAGATCTGTTTGCGTTATCGTATATAGTCACACCGTATTCCATATCCTTACCGTGGGTAAGG
>JAZSGA010000178.1:0-21510 GCA_045532495.1 Eubacteriales bacterium
GGCAACAACCGTTTCGTTGCCCGATTCGCTCGAAACCATAGCCGATTACGCTTTTATGAGCTGTAAAGGTCTTAAAGAGATAATAATACCCGATAAAGTTACAAGCATCGGTGAATGTGCGTTTTATTATTGTGTAAGCGCCGAAAGAATATACATTCCCGCATCCCTTGTGCATATAGGCGGCTATGCTTTTTATCAGCCCAATTCACTGAAAAAATTCGAAGTTTCTCCTGATAATCCGCTTTTTTCTTCGGATGAACACGGTGTTTTGTTCAACAAGGATAAATCCGTGCTTATAGCTTATCCTGTGGGTAACACCGCAAGCTCCTACACAATACCTGCAAGCGTTACCAAGCTTGAGCAGAACGCTTTTAACGGTGCGGTATACCTTGAGGAAATAACGTTTGCCGAGGGTGCTCAGCTTAAGGAACTTGGCGGATCATCCTTTGTTTCGTGCACAGCACTCAAAAATATTGTCTTAGGCGACGGTATAACAAAAATAGGTGAACGTGCTTTTTACGGCTGTAATGCCCTTGAAGTGCTTGATGTCCCGCAAACAGTTACGGAAATAGGTGACAGTGCATTTTATGGCTCGGAGCTTAAAAGCATAAGCCTGCCGGGTGTAAAGACTATCGGTAAAAACGCTTTTGCACAAAGCTATGTCCTTGAAAACGTATATATGCCCGTGGTTGAAACCATTGGAGATGAAGCTTTCAGACATTGCAGTAGCTTAAGAGAAATCAATATTCCTGCCACAACAACTTCCATTGGCACCAACGTATTTTTATCCAGCGGCAATTTAACAAAGATAATTGTTGCAGCTGAAAATCCTTCATATTACACCGATGCCACCGGTGCGCTTTACACCAAGGATATGACAAGGCTTATGGCATTTCCCACAGTTGCGCCGATAAGCACATATGCTATCCCCGAAGGTGTTACAACCATTGATCCTTGGGCATTTTACCAGGCTCAGTACCTTACATCCGTAACATTTCCATCCACCCTCACAACAATTGGAGCAAATGCATTTGAGCGCTGCAGCGGTCTTACTGAAATTACTTTGCCAAAATCTGTTTCCACAATGGGAGCAAGAGCTTTCCTGGGATGCAGTGCGCTTGCCAAAATAAATATTCCTGCCGATTCTCAGCTTTATACCCTTGAGCGCGGAGTGTTCCAACTTACAGGAATAACCGAATTTACAGTACCTGCTTCGATAACCGTTATCGGCTCATATGCAGTGGCGGGAGATAATCTTAAAACAGTAACATTTGCCGAAGGAACGAATGTCAAATATATGAGCTCCTATCCTTTTGGCACGGGTAGGCAAGATGGCGAAGGTATACAAGTGTATCTGCCCGAGGGAAGTACCGCAGAGCAGGCTGCAAAAAATATTTATCTGCCTTACTCATACACCGTTCCGATAAATGTTGTTATAGATGGCGCAAAGGTGAAATTTGATCAACAGCCCATCATTGTAAATAACCGCACGCTTGTACCCATGAGAGCAATTTTTGAAGCGCTTGGTGCTGATGTTGAGTGGGAGCATGAAACATACACGGCGGTGGCTGTAAAGGCTGATACAACTATAAGAATAGGCATTGACAAAACAGAAATGACCAAAAATGCAGAAGTTGTGCAGCTTGATGCACCTGCTATTCTTATAAGCCACAGAACCATGGTGCCCATACGTGCTGTGTCCGAAGCTTTTGGCTGCGATGTGCAGTGGGATGATACAACAAGAACGGTTTCCATTATAACAAAATAATATTTAAGGCAGAAACGAAAGTTTCTGCCTTTTATAATAACCTGGCTTATCTGCGAACTTTTCGCTTGTCGGGTTTTTTGGTACGCAATGCACAGGCAACGGCTGCGCATACAACTACGCACAAGCATATGGCGGTTTTAAAAAGCATGCTGCTTCCTTGTTGCACCGAATCAAAAGGTAGGGATAAAATTAAAAAAATAACCAGCATAAAAAGACCTGAAATAACGGATAACGGCAGAGATTTCGGATAAACTGCTGCGGAGGTTATACCGCAGACAATTCCCGAAATACAAGCACACGCTATTGCTCCTGCAGGCAAAAATGCATCGGGATCGCTGCTTTTTGTAAGAATTACTGATATTATGCACAGCGATACAAACAAAGCAATAATGCCTGCTCCCATAGAGATGGCGATGGAAATTATGGGATTTCTGTTGTTTTTTGTGTGGACAGTTTGCTTTTTTGGGATATTTGTTGATTTTGGCATAAAAATTCTCCGAATATGATGTTTTAGTAAATCATATTCGGAGTTGATTTTTTTAAGAACAGAAATTATTCAGCTTTTTCTTCAGCGTTCTTTTCCGAAGCTGCGCTTACCTTGAATGTTGTACGCTTGCTTTCACCGGCATCGTCAGCCTTCTTTTCAACGGAAGCGATGGCGGTTTTGCGGAACTTGATCTTTGTGCGGTCAGAGCCTGTTTCGATGATCACGTAATCTTCTTTAACTTTAACAATTCTGCCCATAATGCCGCCGATGGTTACAATTTCATCGCCTATCATAAGGCTGTTGCGCATCTGAGCTGTTTCACGTTCCTGCTTTTTCTGGGGACGATACATGAGGAAATAGAAGATGGGGATGAGTATGATAAAGGGCAAAAAGCTCATAAGAGTGCCCATGGCACCTGCTTCTGCGGGTGCGGCTGCGGTATCGAGTAAAAATGTGTTAAGCATAATAAACCTCCGAAAATTCAATATAATGCAGTGTAAAAGCAAAAAATGCGCTGTTTACCTGCTTTCAAAAACTTAAAAAATATAATAACATTTAATTATGAATTGCCTATGAATAAAACGTTTTTTGGTGTAAAAAGCACACAAAAATCAATCGTTAACCCTTTCGGCAAGCTTTACGCGCATTTCACGGTAAAAGCTTTCGTACCTTCCTTCGGCAAGGGCTTCGCGTATCTTTTCCATAAGAGTGTTGTAAAAATAAAGGTTGTGAAGTACGCACAGACGCATACCCAAAAGCTCACGAGCTTTAAAAAGATGACGTATATATGCACGGGTGTAACGCTTGCAAACGGGACAGTCGCACTGGGGATCAATCGGTCTGGGGTCACGCTCGTACTTGTTGTTGTTTAGGTTCATGTGGCCGCCCCAGGTAAACAGATTTCCGTGGCGTGCATTTCGGCTGGGCATTACGCAGTCAAAAAAGTCTACACCTCTGTATACCGCTTCAAGGATATTTGTGGGAGTGCCCACGCCCATAAGATAACGGGGGCGGTCTTTGGGCATAAAAGGCTCAACTGTTTCGATGATATCGTACATAACATCCGCTTCTTCGCCTACGGCAAGTCCGCCGATGGCATAACCGTCAAGATCAAGCTCGGCTATCTGCTTCATATTATCCACACGCAGATCGTGGTATGTGCTGCCCTGGTTTATGCCGAAAAGCAGCTGATTGGGATTTACAGCATCGGGTTCGGCGCGAAGACGCTGCATTTCCTCTTTGCATATCTTGAGCCAGCGCACGGTACGGTCGCTGGAATTTTTTGCATATCTGTACTCAGCGGGGTTTTCCACACACTCATCAAATGCCATGGCAATTGTGGAGCCGAGGTTTGCCTGAATACGCATGCTTTCACGGGGACCCATGAAAATGCGCTTGCCGTCCATGTGCGAATTAAAGAACACGCCTTCTTCGGTTATTTTGCGCAGAGTTGCAAGGGAGAAAACCTGAAATCCGCCGCTGTCGGTAAGAATGGGGCCGTGCCAGTTGAAAAACTTGTGCAGACCGCCAAGCTCGCGTATAACATCGTCGCCGGGACGGATATGCAGATGATAGGTGTTTGAAAGCTCTACCTGGCACTTTATGTTTAAAAGGTCTCCGGTGGAAACACCGCCTTTGATAGCGGCAGAAGTACCGACGTTCATAAAAACGGGGGTTTTTATGGTGCCGTGTACTGTTTCAAATTCGCCGAGACGTGCTCTGCCTTCCTGTTTGATAAGCTTGAACATTTTTTGTTGTATATCCTTTCGTGTTGTTATGTGCGTTTAAACATTTTATACAGTTTTTCTTTGGAAAGCTCTGTAATAACAGGTCTTCCGTGCGGGCAATACAAAATTGCTTCGCTGGAAAATATTTTATCGGCTATGTATTCATCATGGAAAACGCTGCTTCGCTGACCTGCTTTTACTGCGGCTTTGCATGCGGCAGTAAAAAGTGCACGGTCAAACAAATTGCCTGCGGCGCGGTCGTTACCCTCCATAAGCTTTGCCGCCATGGCGGTAAATACATCCGAAAGATCTTCTTTGTTTATATGTTCGGGATAAGAACGAACAACTATCGATCCGTTGCCGATGGAATCAAAATCAAAACCTGTTTTATCAAAATATTCCTTTTTTTCAATAAGTGCAGCACATTCATCCGTTGTAAGTGCTATGCGTTCGGGTTCAAGAAGGACCTGAGAGGACACACTTACGGAGTTTTTTATTTCCTCATACAGTATTCGCTCATGAGCCGCATGCTTGTCGATGATATACAGAATATTATCTTTTTCCACCAGTATAAACGAATCAAAGCATTGTCCTATTATGCGGAATTTGATTTTTGCCTGAGTTTCTTCCGGAAGCTCAAAAGAAATCTGTTCGGGTTGCTCGTGCTTGGCTGATGTTACCGTTTCGTGTGTCTGCTCCTTTTTTGGTGGGGCAAATATTTCCATGTATTCTTCCGGAGTGGGTGAACACACAACAATGGGCTTATCAGGATCGATTTTAGGACCAAATCCTGCAACGCCTTCGGTATCCTGCATAAAGGCGTTTTTGAAATCGGGGACAGCGGTCTTTTTTTTGTGTTCTATAAATCTGTTAGCCTGCTCCTGCACAGCTTTCATATCACCAAACGGAACATCGGGAAAACTTTGTTTGGGCTCGGGTTGCGTGATTTCAGGTGATTTTTGTGCGGTAGTGTTCTGCGATACGGGAATCTGCGGTTTTTGTATAACTTCGTTTTTTTCATCCGGTTGAATGTCATTATGCAACGGTCGTACCGTGGATTCTTTGGGAACCTGACCTATGCCGATGGCTTTTGCTATGTCCTTTGAAGTTATCTGAGTTTGTGTGCCTACGGTTGAGGAGTTGGTTTTTGGGGATTCCGTGACGTTGTATGAGGGAGCCTGGTAAGAAGCTCCGCTGTTGAGCGCCGTTTTAACGGCAAAAAGCACTGCTTCAAAAACCTTTTTTTCTTCGGAGAACTTTACTTCTGTTTTGGCAGGATGGATGTTTACATCGACTCTTGAAAAATCAAGGTTGCAGAATATTACTGCTGCAGGGAATTTTCCCACCGGACAAAAAGCACGGAAGCCTTCTTCAAGGGCGGCGCAGATAGTGCCTGAGCGTACATATCTGCCGTTTGCAAAAAAGTTTTGCATTGACCTGCTGGGACGAGCCGTTTCGGGTTTACCTATGTATCCCGAAATGTTTATGGCTTCATAGCTGTAATCAAGCTTGATCAGCTTTGCCGAAAATTCTTTGCCGAGGCAGGAATATACGGTGTTTTTGAGAATTCCATCGCCTGAAGTTTTGAGCTTGATGTTTCCGTCCGATATGAAAGTGACGGAAATGTCGGGGCGTGAAAGTGCAAATTTTTCGGTAACAGCAAGACAAGCGGATGCTTCGGTCACATCCTTTTTGAGAAATTTGCGCCTTGCAGGAACATTTTTGAAAATGTCCGATGCGGCAATTGTGGTGCCATCGGGACAACCTGCTTCACCGTTTTCAATAATCTCTCCGCCGTTGATGTGTAAAACGCTGCCAAAGGTATCTTCCCTGCGTTTTGTAAGTATGCGAAGATCGCATACGGCGGCTATTGCTGCCAGCGCTTCGCCTCGGAAACCGTAAGTGCCGATGGCATAAAGATCGGCGGATGAGCATATTTTGCTGGTGGCGTGCCTGAGCACTGCTTTTGGAAGATCTTCGGCAGAAATGCCGCAGCCGTTGTCGGTAACACGGAAGTAGGATGTGCCGCCGTTTTGTATTTCCACGGTGATGCGTGTGGCACCTGCATCCGCAGAATTTTCAAGCATTTCTTTTATTGCCGAAGCAGGGCGTTCAACCACTTCACCTGCGGCAATAAGGTTTGCTGTATGCTTATCGAGAATATTAATAGCCATGTTACATCACCGCCTTTCGTTTTTGTTAAAGCATGTTTTTGAGTTCATAAAGCTTTGTAAGTGCTTCGATGGGGGTAAGCGTGTTTATATCAAGTGCACGCAGTTTTTCGGCAATTTCGTTTTTGGAAAGATCGTCCAGAGAAATTGCATTGGTCTGTGACGGGGCAGGGGGATTTTTTCTGCCCTGTTTGACAGGTACATCTTTGCCTTCAATAAGGCTGTCGAGTATTACGGATGCGCGTTTTGTGACCTCAGACGGTACACCTGCAAGCTTTGCAACTTCAATACCGTAACTGTCGTCTGCGGCACCTTTTATTATTTTGCGTAAGAATATAAGCTCTTCACCGCGTTTTTTTGCGGCAATGTTATAGTTTACCGCACCTTCACAGGTTTCTTCAAGCTCGCAGAGTTCATGATAATGGGTGGCAAACATGGTTTTTGCACCTATTTTTTTGCTGCAGGTATATTCTGCAACGGCACGGGCAATGCTCATTCCGTCAAAGGTGGAAGTTCCTCTGCCTATTTCATCGTAAATAATAAAGCTCTTGGATGTGGCGTTCTGAAGAATATATGCCACCTCGGTCATTTCAAGCATAAACGTGGATTGGCCCGACGCTAAGTCATCTGATGCACCTACGCGGGTGAAAAGCTTGTCCACTATGCCTATGCGTGCTCCGCGCGCAGGGACAAAGGAACCCATTTGCGCCATAAGCACAATGAGGGCGGATTGACGCATGTAGGTGGATTTACCTGCCATGTTTGGACCTGTAATTAGCATAAGGCGGTTGTTTGAATCAAGCTCCACATCGTTGGGAATAAACATTCCTTCGGGAAGAAATGTTTCAACGATGGGATGTCTGCCGTCTTTTATGATAAGCTTGTCCGAATAATCAACCTCGGGACAAATGTAGTTGTTCTTTTTTGCAACCTCGGCAAGGGAGGCAAAAACGTCAAGTTTTGCAAGGGAAGCGGCTGTTGTACGGATGCGTGAAATGTTATCGGATATGTATTCACGTATCTGCTGGAAAAGGTCGTATTCCAATGCAACAACTTTGTCCTTTGCACCAAGCACACGGGATTCCATTTGCTTTAATTCTTCTGTGATGTAGCGCTCTGCGTTGGTAAGAGTCTGCTTGCGTATGTACCTTTCGGGAACAAGGTGCTTGTATGAGTTTGTAACCTCAATATAGTATCCGAAAACGCGGTTGTAGCCGATCTTCAGGTTTTTTATACCCGTTTCATCACGTTCGGTCTGTTCGATCTTTAATATCCAGTCCTCGCTTTCGCCCATCATGGAACGAAGCTCGTCGATGGTGGGGTTGTAGCCGGTACGGAATATACCGCCTTCACGGACAGTAAATGGGGGATCGTCCACAATGGCTTCTGAAATGGTTTTTTCGATATCTTCGAGGGTGTCGAGATTCTGGTAAAGATCGCACAGCTCGGCACCGGAAAAACCTGACAGTATTTTTTTGATAACGGGAATCTGCTTTGCGGTGTTTTCAAGCGATTTTAGATCCCTGCCGTTTGCTGTGTTGTAAACTATTTTGGTCATAAGACGTTCAAGGTCGCTTACCTTGGATAAACGCTCGGTAATGGCATCCTTGGATATCATATCATCAAAAAGACCGCGCACAGCGCTTTGGCGGCGTTCTATCTGATTGCAGGAAAGCAGGGGCTGTTCTATCCATTTGCGCAAAAGACGTGCGCCCATGGCCGTTTTGGTTTTGTCAAGAACCCAAAGCAGCGAGCCTTTCTTTTCCTTGGAACGCATGGTTTCGCACAATTCCAGATTGCGGCGGGTGTTTATATCTATTTCCAGAAACTGCTCGTTGCTGTAATAACTAATTTTATTGATAAATGAAATGTCGGTTTTCTGAGTTTCTTCGATATACGAAATAAGAGCGCAAAGGGCAGGAATAGCGGCAGAATCCTCTGTCATTCCCTCTCGGTAAAGAAAACCCTCGCCGAATTGTGTATTCAAGGCGGCTATATCGTACCTGAATCTTGAGCGTTCATTTGCCAAAAGGCTTGCACCAAGGCGGATGCTTACATAATCACGTATCTGCTCGGCAGAATCGGCAGGCACGTTGATTATAACTTCGCTGGGTGCGTATATTCCCATTTCGTTTAAAAGCTTTAACGACAGATCACCGTCGTTAAACTCCGTGGTGTATACCTCGGCTGTAGAAATATCCGCAACTGCAAAACCTGCACGCATGCCGTCTAGATATACAGAACACAGATAATTGTTTTTTCCTTCTACAAGCAAGCTTCCTTCGGTGATCGTGCCGGGTGTGATAATGCGAACAACATCACGCTTTACAATACCCTTTGCTGTGGCAGGGTCTTCAAGCTGTTCGCATATGGCAACTTTGTAGCCTTTTTTTACAAGCTTGGTGATATACTGATCTGCCGCATGAAAAGGGATTCCGCACATGGGCGCACGTTCTTCCATACCGCAATCCTTACCTGTAAGGGTAAGTTCAAGCTCACGGGATGTTGTTATTGCATCGTCGAAGAACATTTCATAAAAATCGCCAAGGCGGTAAAAAAGAATATATTCTTTATACTTTTCCTTTGTTTCAAGGTATTGCAGCATCATTGGCGTATATGGCATTATATCACCTCGGTGTTGAATTTATAGTTCATGTTTTGCTCAGTGGCATCCTTTGCAGGTGCTACAATCGTGGGTGCATGCACCTTCCGCAGCCTGGGGCTGCTCGGAAATATAAGATGTTATTGTCATGTTTACAGCGTTGAGAAGAATATTGAAGTTATCTTCCGCAACAGTGAATTCCTTCATAAGTTCGGTGGAGTATATTTCATCGTAAAGGGTGTCAAGACGCTGCTTTATAACGCCGAGCATGTCCTCGTCATGATTTTCTCTTTCGTTTTCGGTGTCATATATTCTTTTCTGCACCTTGAATTCGTTGATTTTTTCTTCAAGCTCGTGGTTTTCGCGGCACTTGTCACGTGCTGCCTGATATTTTGCGAATTCTTCGCTGTTTCTTAAAGCTTCTCCGAGCTGTCTTGAAAGTTGAATGATTTCCATGATTTTTTCCTTCCTGTATATAAAAAATATTTTTAAATTTGTTCGCCGTAAAGCTGTGCGGCGGTAGAACGGGTAATTTTTATATTTATGCTTTTTCCGTAAAGATTATCTGCACAAAGATCCGAACTGAAGAAAACCAGTTTGTTTGACGATGTTCGTGCAGTGTAAAGACCGTTCTGGGCTTTTTGTCTGCTGTCGCAAAGTGCGGTTATATTCTTGCCCACAAACGACGCATTTGTTTTGGCTGAAATTTCGGTTTGAAGTTCAAGCAGCCTTGACATACGCTGAGTTTTTTGCTCGTATGTGAAGGGATCCTCCATTTTGGCGGCTGGGGTACCCACACGTGGCGAATATATAAAGGCAAATATGGAATCAAATTCCAGTTCCTTTACTATTTCCAGAGTTTTTTCGAAATCTTCTTCAGTTTCACCGGGGAATCCCACGATTATGTCGGTGGTAAGAGCAATGTCGGGCATGGCGTTTTTTATTTTGTGTGCAAGCTCAAGGTATTGCTCCGCCGTATATTTTCTGTTCATGCGTTGCAGTATTTCCGTGCTTCCCGATTGCATGGGAAGATGAAAATGACGTGCCGCTTTTGGGTTTTCTGCCATCACGGATATAAGCTTGTCCGATGCATCTTTCGGGTGGGATGTCATAAACCTTACGGTGAAATCTCCGTCGATGGAGCATATATCGGATAACAGATCGGCAAAGGTGTAGCCGTTGCCGGGGTTGTAGGAATTTACATTTTGCCCCAGAAGGGTTATGTCTTTATAGCCTGCATTTACAAGTTCGCGCACTTCGGCAAGAACACATTCTTTGTTACGGCTTCTTTCGCGGCCTCTTACGTGTGGAACAACGCAGTATGTGCAAAAATTGTTGCACCCGTACATTACCGATACATATGCTTTTATATCGTTGCTACGTTCTACAGGTACATTTTCGACGGTAACGGCAGGTTCATCATTTACATAATAACGTCGGCGCTCGTTAACCATAACATCGCACAGTATTTCCGGCAAACGATGTAACATATTTGTGCCTGCCACAAAATCCACATAAGGGTATTTCATTTTAATATCGTTCATGCGGTGTTCCTGAGTCACCATACACCCCCACAAACCAATGATAAGTGACGGGTTGTTTTTCTTTAACTGTTTGAGTGCACCTGTTCGTGAAAGGGTGCGGAGTTCGGCGTGCTCACGGACAGCGCAGGTGTTGTATATTATAAGGTCGGCATTTTCGGGGGATTCGGTTTTTTTATATCCCATGGAAACAGCCTGCCCCATAAGCCTTTCGCTGTCTGCCTCGTTTTGCTGGCAGCCGAAAGTTACAACGCAAACGTAAAGAGGGCGGGTTTTTTCCGCAGCTTTTTCCGAAACCAAGGAGGCAACTTTATCGGAGTATTTTTTCTGAACCGTAAGATCTGCGGTGTTTTCGTTATATTTTTCGGGAGTGTTCATTGTTTTTTGTTCCTTAATTCACGCAGTTCATCAATGGTGAAAATATATTTCTTGTCGCAGAAACGGCATGTCATTTCGATATCTTCTCCGTCGGCTATCATTTCGTCTATATCTTTTACGGGAAGACTGTATAATGCACGTCCCGTGCGCTCGCGTGAACAGTCGCAGATATAGTCTGTTTCGTTTTCGTCGAATATATCAAAGGGAATATCTCCAAGCAACTCTTTTATGATTTCCACATCGGAAAGCCCGCGGTCAAAGTATGCCGAAACGGAATAAACCAAAGCCAGACGCTTTTCAAGCTCGGATACAAATTCGGGATCGGCCCCGGGCAGCAACTGGATCATAAAACCGCCGGATGCCTTGCAGGTGTAATCTTTTTCGATAAGAACACCAAGACCGCATACGGTGGGTATTTGTTCGCTGTTGGCAAAATAGTTTGTGACATCCTCGGCTATTTCTCCCGATACGATGGGAGTAAGACCTACGTAAGGTTCTTTTTCGCCCACATCTCGGATAAGGTACATGTTACCTTTGCCCACAGCACCTGCAACATCAAGCTTTCCCGACGAATTGAGCGGAAGGTCTGCGCCGGGATTTTCGATATATCCTTTTACGTTGCCGTAATAATCGGATACGGCAATTATCTTTCCGCAGGCACCGTCGCCCGAAAAGGTAAGAGTTGCGCTGTCTGAAGGGTTTTTGAGCATAACACCGATAAGCGAAACAGCCGCAAGGCTTCTGCCCAATGCCGCCGCGGCAGTGGGGGAAAGGTTGTGGTACTTTATGGCGGTGTTTGTTATTTCTGTGGTATTTGTTACGATTATGCGTGCGCTTCCATCGCTGGTCATGGCACGGGTTATGGTATTTTTCATTTTATCGGGACCTCATTTTTTCAAGACGTAATATAAACGTTCATCGGTATTTTCATCGGCTGCGGAAAAATCAAAATTTCCAAAAATGCCGCAAAGCTCAAAACCTGCTTCGGTAATATATGATCTCATTTGTTTTATCGTGTACATTTTTTCGCGCTGTGCTTCGTCCGAGCGTGTATACCTGCCATCGTTGCCAAGCATGAAGATGGAAAGGTAAAAATCACATATGCGTGTGGAGGGGTTGTAACTGTTTTCCCATCCGCAGTAAAAATTGTCGGATTCCAGTATGTAGGAATTGTCGGAATAAATGTTTTCGAACTTGAATTTTGAATTCATGTCAAAAACAAAAATACCGCCGTCACGCAGGCTGTTATATGCACTTTTCAAAGCACTGATAACATCTTCGCGCTTTGTAAGGTAATTCATGCTGTCAAGCATGCAAAGTATCATGTCTTTTTGAGCATACATTTTTGTGTTGCGCATATCCTGAAGCACAAAACGTATGGAAAGGCCGCGGTTGCGGGCTTTGTTTTCGGCGGCGGTCAGCATTTCTTCGGAAATGTCGGAGGCTGTAACAGCATACCCGCGGGATGCAAGCTCGCAAGCCATGCTACCCGTGCCGCAGGCAGTTTCGCATATTTCCGAAACGGGTATGGAGGAGTAACGCTTTATACATTCTTCGATAAAATCCGCCCAGGCGTGATGATCTATACCATCGTTAAGACAATCGTAAGCGTTTGCCAGAGCGTATCCGTAAAGCTCGTCAGACATAAAAAAGCCTCCTGCAAATAAATTAAAGCGGTGCAAAACTGCACCGCTTAATATTTTACTACAAAAATAGCAATAAGTAAAGAGTTTTTGAAACTTTTTACAAAATAATAATATAACTTTGCTTTTAAATCTCTCTGGGGATGCATTTTGTTACATGTTCACGGTGACCGGGAACATGTGCGGATATAACGGTGACATTATTTGCTTCGGTAAGAGCCTTGTACCGTGCGAAATTGCCGTCTGTAACAACTACGTCCACATCGGCAAGGGAACAGAAAGAATAGGGGAGCTTTTTTTCGAATTTTGAAGAATCAATAAGGAGTATAACCTTTTGGGCTTTTTTGACCACATATTTTTTAAGCTCGCATTCACTGTAGTTTCCGCAGGTAAAACCTGCATCAATCGAAAATCCCGAAGGAACGATAAATGCTGTGTCTATGGAAAGGTCTTTTAAGGCGTTTATGGTCATATCTCCCGTGACAGAAAGGCTGTCACGGTTGAAAATGCCTCCAAGAAGCATAACGATGGGGTGGTGCTTTTCGATAAGTTTGAGTGAAACATTGGGGCAGGGCGTTACTACAGTCATAACTTCATCGGGCATAACGGCAGCCAGCTGTGTTGTGGTGGAACCTGAATCCAAAAAAATGCACTTGCCTTTTTCAATATATGCCACCGCGGCAGATGCAAGCGAACGCTTTGCGGGTTCGTTTTCTTTTTCACGTCGGGAATAGTTCTCATCTGCTGTGGATGCGATAAACTTCATGGAACGGGCGCCGTTACGTACTTTTATAAGTTCTCCCTGCTGTTCAAAATAGTCTATATCGCGGCGCAGAGTCATCCCGGTAACTTCAGGGAAAAGTGCAGAAAGCTCTTTTAGAGATACAAACGGCTGGCTTTGCAAAAGCTCGCGTATCTTTTGTCTGCGTGCTGTTTTCATCGTCAAATGATCCTCCAATCCAAACTAAAACTGGCGCATTACGGTAAAAATTAGCCGTACTCGTGTAAAAACATGCAATAATGTGATTATATTATGCTTTTTCCATTTCATTTTAGCACATACAACATAGTTTGTCAATACTGAGAAGCTTTTTTGTGCAAAATGCACTAAAAAATGAAAATAGCGGACAATAGTTTGAAAAACGAGGCATTGTTGAATTGATAAAAAAATATCATTGTTTACAAAATATTAAATATTGAGGCAAAAAATGTATTGCATTTTTTGCAAAACCGTATTAAAATATATATGCTGAAAATAAAAGGGTAATCTTTGTTTTCTTTTTATTATAAAAAATACAGTGAGGTAATATATAATGGCTGATAAAAAATTCAAACGAATCGGTGTGCTCACCTCCGGCGGTGATGCCCCCGGTATGAACGCCGCAGTACGAAGTGTTGTAAGAACCGCTGTTCAGAACGGTGTTGAAGTAATGGGCATTTTTGGAGGTTACAGAGGACTTGTTGAAAATGACATGAAGCTGCTCGATGCCCGTGATGTTGCAAACACTCTTAATCACGGCGGAACAATGCTCTTTACCGACAGATGCCTTGAATTCAAAGAAGAATCAGGCTTGCAAAAAGCTATTCAGACCTGTCGTGACAATAAGATCGACGGTATAGTTGCAGTGGGCGGCGACGGAACATTCCGCGGTGCTCAGGATCTTTCAAGACGTGGAATTCCCTGTATCGGTATTCCCGGCACGATTGATAACGATATTTCTGCCACAGACTACACCATCGGCTACGATACAGCGATGAATACGGTTGTGGAACTTGTTGATAAGCTCCGTGATACATGCGAATCTCATGCACGTTGCAATGTTGTTGAGGTTATGGGACGCAACGCCGGTTACATTGCCATAAACACAGGTATAGCAACCGGCGCTGTCGGCATAGCTATTGAAGAATTCCCCTTTGATCTTGATGCAACTATTGCAAAAATGAAAGAGCTTAAAAAAGCAAAGAAGAGAAACTTCATAATAATAGTTTCCGAAGCTTTTGGTCCCGAATATTCCGAAAATATAGCTAAAAGGATCGAAGCTGAAACCGGTATCGAAACAAAATTTGCACGTCTGGCACACGTTCAGCGCGGCGGCACTCCCACCCTGCGCGACCGTGAACTGGCAAGCCTTATGGGATATAAAGCTGTAGAACTTTTGCTTGAAGGCAAGTCCAACATGGTTGTGTGCATCCGCGATGAAGTTATAGGCGGAACAGACATTGAATACGCACTTTGCTATGATAAGCTTTGCAAGGGTAAGATCAAAGCCGAGGATATAAAGGGCTTTACCGATGAGCAGGTGGCAAAAATGGTTGCCGATGCAGAAATTCGTCGCCAGAGAATGCTCCTTACCTACACAATTGCAGAAAAAATTTCGATATAATCCTTTTATCCGCAGCGCAAGCTGCGGATATCTCTGTCTTTATGGATATGAGCATATGCCTGAAAATTAAAAGTGTTTTTGTTGTTTATCCTTAGTAATTTATTGTTTTTTATCAAAAAAACTGAAACTTATGCCGGATTTGCTATTGCTTTTTTGCTTAAAAAGTTGTATAATATTTCTATAAACTTTGTACAAAATATCGAATCGCGGTGAATATTGTGAAAATAACTGAAAATGTTGAAAATGACGAGATGGCGTTATACCTCTTTCACGAAGGCACAAACTTTGAGGCATACCGTTATCTCGGCTTTCATATAATTAGGCGTGATGACGGTATGAAAATGGCGGTGTTCAGAACATGGGCACCAAATGCCGCGGCGGTTTTTCTTGTTGGCGATTTTAACTCATGGGAAGAATCTCTGCCCATGGAAAAAGTATCTGATGGCGGAGTGTATGAGGTGTGCATACCGGCAGAAGCTGTGCGGAACGGAGAAAACTACAAATTTAAAATCCGCACACAGGCAGGAGAGTATCTTTACAAAGCCGATCCTTATGCCTTTTATGCCGAAACACCTCCGCTTACAGCATCAAAAATCGTTCTTGACACTTCTTTTGAATGGACAGATATTGGCTACCTTAAGCAGCGGCGAAAAAGCAAAGCAGAAATAATCGGTTTTCCGTTGAATATTTACCAGGTGCATGCGGCTTCGTGGAAACGAGGTGGTAGCGGAGGTTATCTGTCCTACAATGAGCTTGCCTCGGAGCTTATACCGTATATCAAACAATTGGGATATACCCATGTGCAGTTTATGCCTTTTATGGAGTATTACCGTGACGATTCATACGGTTACGATGTTACTGGGTATTACGCTCCCACATCAAGGTTTGGAAAACCGTGTGATCTTAAACATCTTATAAACAGTTTTCATTCTGCAGGCATTGGTGTTATACTGGATTGGTCGCCTTTTGCGATTACCGACCAGCCTCACGGGCTTTTGAAATTCGATGGCTCGGCTGTTTACGAAAACGATCAGGTGTGTGACGCACAGTCACAGAAGGATTTTTCCTTTGAAAAGACAGAAGTCAAAAGCTTTCTTTTCTCCAATGCCGTCTATTGGCTTAAGGAATTCCATATTGACGGTTTGTGCATTGATGTTTTTTGCAACTTAGACGCGGAGTTTTCTGCACAAGCGGAGTTTTACGAAAAGCTGTGTAATTATCTTCACTCTGAATTTCCCGAAACTTTGATTATGCTAAAGGAGCCGTCGAAGAATTTTGGCTTAAAATGGGACATGCACTGCATAAACGGTATGCTTGAATGTTATGAAAACAGCTGCAGTGCAGACGGTAACGTTTTTCCGGCGTCTGTTGCGTGTATGTGTGATAACTGCTTTGAAAGCAATGTTTTGCCTTTGTCACACAATTTGTTTGAAAAAGGTAAAAAATCTCTGCTTGACCGCATGCCGGGTGATTATTGGCGGAAATTTGCATATTCAAGACTGTTTATATCAAACATGATGTTTATTCCGGGCAAAAAACTCACCTTTATGGGTACTGAAATAGGCCAGTTCCGTGAATGGGATTACGCATCCTGTGTGGAATGGTTTTTGCTCGGTTACGAGATGCATAAAAAGCACCAGCTGTTTGTGCGTGATATAAATTCATTATATTACTCCAACAAGCGATTGTGGCAAGATGGTGGCTATTTTGAACGCATATGCGATTTCAGAAACGAAGAAAACGTTTTGATATTCAGACGTTCCGGCTTTTCCGGTGATGATTACGGATTGATTATCGTTATGAATTTCGCCTGCTCCTTGCGCGAAAGCTATAATCTTAGCGTTCCCTGCGCGGGTAAATACCGCGAGGTGTTTTCAAGCGACAGTAATGTTTATGGCGGAAGCGGCTGTGTTAACGGTGGGCTTATTGCATCTTGCTCGGATGAAGAAAATAATAATTATATAAAAATAAAGCTGCCACCTTTGGCGGCGGCGGTTTTTGAACTTGCAGAACCCGAACAACCAAAAAAACGCAGATCTGCAAGCTGCGTGAATAAAAAACAAATAAATAACAATAACATAATAATTTAAGGGGGCAAAATCAAGTGTTTAAAAAGAAAGAATGCGTAGCAATGCTTCTTGCCGGTGGGCAGGGAAGCAGACTGTATGCCCTTACCGAGAAGACTGCAAAGCCTGCGGTAAGCTTTGGCGGAAAGTACAGGATCATTGACTTTACGATCTCAAACTGTGTTAACTCGGGTATAGATACCGTGGGTGTGCTTACTCAGTATCAGCCGCTGGTGCTCAATGAATATATCGGTAACGGACAGCCATGGGATCTTGACCGCACATACGGCGGTGTAAAGATACTCCCTCCTTATCAGGGCAAAAAGAAGGCTGACTGGTACAGAGGTACTGCAAATGCAATTTATCAGAACCTCAACTTTATAAACAGATACGATCCCGAATATGTTCTTATTCTCTCCGGTGACCACATATACCAGATGCAGTACGATGCAATGCTTGCGTTCCACAAGCAAAAGGGTGCAGATTGCACAATTGCGGTTATAGATGTGCCGATTGAAGAAGCAAGCCGTTTTGGTATTATGAGTGCGGATGAAGACAACAAGATCTTTAAATTTGCCGAAAAACCCAAGAATCCTGACAGTACACTTGCATCCATGGGTATTTATATTTTCAACCGCGACAAGCTTGAAAAGTATCTGGAAGCAGATGAAAATGATACTCATTCCTCCAATGATTTCGGTAAAAACATTATACCTGCCATGTTGGCGGCAGGCGAAAAAATGTATGCGTATCCCTTCTCCGGCTATTGGAAGGATGTTGGAACCATTTCCAGCCTCTGGGAAGCAAACATGGATCTACTTGGCGAAAACAGCAAGCTTTCACTTTCCAATAAGCAGCGCAGAGTGTTCTCAAGAACAAATGCAGAACCTCCGCAGTATATAGGCACAGACGCAAAGATAATAAACTCCCTCGTAACCGAAGGCTGTGAAATAGACGGAACTGTGGAAAATTCCGTTTTGTTCAGCGGTGTTGTGGTTGAAAAGGGCGCATGCATCCGCGATTCCGTTGTTATGAACGGCGTTGTTGTTAAAAAGGGTGCAACCGTTGATTATTCAATTATAGACTCCGAGGTTGTTATCGGTGCCGGCGCATCCATCGGCAAGGAAATCAAATCCTCCAAGGGAATTACCGTTATAGGCGAAGGTATAGAAATTTCCGCAGGCACGGTTATTGAGGATGATGTTATGGTAAATGATGCATACTATGAAGAGAACCTGAAAGGAGGAAACAAATAATGACAGCATTTGGAATTGTTTTCTCAAACATACACGATAAAAGCATACCCGAACTTACACGCCGCAGAACAATGGCATCGGTTCCTTTTGGATGCCGTTACCGCCTTATTGACTTTGCTCTTTCCAATATGGTAAATGCAGGTATCACAAAGGTCGGCGTTGTTGTACACAACAACTACCAGTCGCTGCTTGACCATCTCGGCAACGGTAAGGACTGGGATCTTGCCCGTCGTTCCGGCGGTATAAAGGTGTTGCCTCCTTTTATCACCGCATATGACAGCGCAGAAGCTTCCAAGCTTTATGTTACACGTCTTCAGGCGCTCATGGGCGTTATGAGCTTTATTGAACACTGCAACGAGGATTACGCTGTTCTTTCCGACTGCGATGCAATATGCAACCTTGATGTAAAGGATCTTCTTGAAAAGCACGAAAAGTCCGGTGCGGATATTACTTTTGTAACAAAAAAAGAATACCTTTCCGAGGAAAAGGCTGCCAGCAGACAGTTCTTTGAATCAAAAGACGGCAGAATAACACGCGTCTATTTGCAGCCCAAGAGAATATCCGGCGAATTTGATGTTTGCCTTAATGTAATGGTTATGAAGACCACATTGCTTTACAATTTGCTTGTAGATGCAATGGCAAGAGATCTTAAGAGCTTTACGGCTGATATCATCGCAAAGCATATTGACGATATGGATTTCAGAATATATGAATTTGACGGTTTTTATGCAACAGTGGGCTCCATGGAAGAATACTTCCAGTGCAACATGCAGTTGCTTGACCGCAACGTGCGCAATGCTTTGTTTGCAATACCCGACAGAGCTATTTACACAAAAGTAAGAAACTCGCCTCCCACACGTTATTCCGACAACGCATCGGTTAAGAATTCGCTTATCGCCGACGGATGTGAGATCGAAGGCACCGTTGAAAATTGCATTATTTTCCGCGGAACCAAGATCAGCCGCAATTCCGTTGTTAAAAACTGCATACTTATGCAGGATACCTATGTGGGCAAAAATGTCCGCCTTAACTGTGTTATTGCGGATAAAAATGTCGTTATAAAGGATGATAAAGAGCTTTCCGGACATCCTTCCATTCCCTTCTATCTTAACAAAGGAGTAACATTATAATGAAATTACTGTTTGTTGGCTCGGAAGTTATGCCTTTTGCCGCCACCGGCGGTCTTGGCGATGTTCTGGGCTCGTTGCCGGCAGCATTAAAACGGACTTCACCGGATGACGATATACGTCTGGTAATGCCGCTTTACGGTACAATGGGTCAGCAATACCGCGAAACCATGACATTTGTCAAATCCTACGAAGTAAGTCTTTCGTGGAGAAAGCTTTATTGCGGTGTATTCTCGCTTGAAAAAGACGGAGTAACCTATTATTTCCTCGATAACGAGTACTACTTCAAACGCGATTCACTTTACGGCAGTTTTGATGACGGTGAACGCTATGCGTTTTTCTGTGCGGCGGTAATGCGCCTTATGGCAGAACTGGATTTTTATCCCGATGTTCTTCATGCGCATGACTGGCAGAGTGCTTTGGCGGTTATTTACCTTAACCTTAAATACCGCAGCGTTCCTCAGTACAGCAATATCAAAACAGTATTTACAATTCACAACATCCAGTATCAGGGTGTGTACGATTTCTCTATCCTCGGAGATGTTTTTGATATAGACGGCAGAGACAGACAGTATGTTGAATATGACGGTTGCATAAACCTTATGAAGGGTGCAATAGAGCTTGCCGATTCTGTTACAACCGTTTCGCCCACATATGCAAAGGAAATAATGACACCCGCATATTCCCAGGGACTTGACAAAATGCTTTGCCGTTGTGCAGGCAAGGTTAGTGGTATTCTCAATGGTATCGATTATGAATACTATGATCCCAAAAACGATGCCGATATCTGCACCAATTTCACATGGCGTTCTTTGGGTAAAAAAGCCGCAAACAAGGCTGCTTTGCAGGAGTACTGCAATTTGCCCGTAAGATCGGATGTTCCCGTTTATGTTATTATTTCCCGTCTTGCAGGCCATAAAGGGCTGGATCTTGTAAAGTATATCATGGAAGAATTTGTTGCCAAAAACGACGTTCAGCTTGTGGTTTTGGGCAAGGGTGAATATGATTACGAATGTTACTTCCGTTATCTTTCTGCAAAATACAGTGATAAGGTTTCGGCGCTTTTGGTATATGACAGAGCGCTGTCCAAAAAAATATATGCGGCTGCAGATATGTTTATAATGCCGTCCAAGAGTGAACCCTGCGGACTTTCGCAGATGATCGCATCACGCTACGGTGCTGTGCCGATCACCCGTGAGACCGGCGGTCTTTATGACTCAATAAAGGGTTATTATATTGATGAAAAGGGCAAGGTTTGCGGTAACGGATTTACTTTTGCAAACTACAATGCCCATGAGCTTGCTGACAGAATGTATGCGGCACTCTCGCTTTACAAAGATGCAGATGCATGGCAGCAGCTTGTTAAAAAGGTTATGCGCGAAGATTTTTCATGGGAAAAATCCGCACAGCAGTATTTACAGCTTTATGCGGATCTGATTTAACCGATAAATTTTTGCAAATAATATATACAGCATTTTACCTGAAAGGAAACACTTACATTGAATTACACAAACGAAGAAATCAAAGAAATGCTTTGCGGCAAGTTGTCGCGCTATTTTGGAACTACCCCCGAAGAAGCTTCGCTGGAGCAGATCTATAAGGCGGCGGCGGTTTCGGTAAGGGATATTCTTGCAAACAAGCGCAACACTTACAAAAACGAAGTAAATAAAAAAGGCGGCAAGCGCATTTACTATATGTGCATGGAGTTTTTGCTTGGTCGAAGCCTTAAGATAAACCTTTTTAACCTTGGTCTTACCGATGCTTTTAAAAAGGCTCTTTCTGAACTCGGTTTTAACCTGGAAGAACTTTATGAAATGGAGCCCGATGCCGGTCTTGGCAACGGCGGTCTTGGCAGACTTGCAGCTTGCTTTATCGACTCATTGACAACACTTGACTTGCCTGCATACGGTTGTACATTGCGTTATGAGTACGGCTTGTTCCAGCAGAAGATTGTTGACGGATATCAGACAGAATTGCCTGACCCATGGCTTGAATATGGTAACGCATGGGAAATCCCTCGCCCAGAAGAAAGCGTTGAAGTAAAATTCGGCGGAAATGTCTGGTCAGAGTGGGTTGACGGCAAGATGGTATTCCACTATGACAACGTAAGAACTGTTGTTGCTATGCCTTATGATGTACCACTTGTTGGTTATGATTCAAAAATCGTAAACAAGCTCAGACTATGGAGTGCAAAATGCCCTGACCATATGAATATGAAGGCATTTAACGAAGGTGACTATATCAGAGCAACAGAGGAAAAGGAGCTTGCAGAGGTTATCTCTAAGGTACTTTATCCGGAAGATAATCACACCGAGGGTAAGGAGCTTAGACTAAAGCAGCAGTACTTCCTTGTTTCTGCT
>JAZSGA010000249.1:0-12256 GCA_045532495.1 Eubacteriales bacterium
TTCGACATTAATCCATCATACCCCGGAGGGCGCAAGGTAAATCCTGCCACTCAACCAACTCAACCAAAAAACCACCTGAAATCAAGGAATTTCAGGTGGTTTAATTTTTTTGCAAAAATCACGAAAATCGTCTTTTTCTAATGAGCTGTTTTTATTGTCCAACAGCATCAAAAAGATCAACACTTTCAATCTGTAAAATATATCATTGGATAGCCATATGACCTAATAGGATCATTATCAAGCTCGCATATCATATCCCAATTTTTTGCATCTGTGCTTTGCGCAAGGCAGATCGGACACCGCGGGTACTGATGTACGGGCCCAGGAAAACTGTTATCCCATATCGCAAAAAATCTTTTGCTGTATTTATCATAATTAAAACAAAAGGGCGCGCACGGCGAACGCAACTGCGATTTTTGTTCCTTCTCCCAGGTTTCTCCGTTATCATATGATTTTGATTGATATAAATATCCAAAACCAGTGCGCATATACATATGAATTATTCCATCATCCCCCTGTGCCACCATGGGTTCCGCAAGCTGGTCAACACTTTCGCCTTTAAGCCACTCGCTTTTATTCCATGTTTTTCCTTCATCATCCGAATAAAAACATCCCGAATATCCATATTTTTCAAAAAACTTATCGCCAATGCACTCTTTTGGCACATAGCTTACCGGTATGATAATCCTGCCGCTGTTTGTGCGTATTACCCTGTTATTCATCAAGTAAAAACAATCTTCGTCAGTATTTATTCTTTCCGGACTCGAAAAAGTATGCCCATCATCGTCTGAAAGTATTGTATAAAAATTAGCGCCACCGACTTTTGCTATTTTTTCATCCGAACTTATCTTTCGTGTTATCATCATAATTTTTCCGTTTTTCAAACGGAGCATATTTGAGTTTGCCGTAAGAGCTTGAACGGGCAAAATCCAGCTTTCGGATATAGTACGGAAATTATCAAAACTTTTTAAAAAGTGCTCCCCGTCACAGGATGCATACGCAAGGATCAATCCTCCGTCAGAAGCTTCTGTTATTGTGCTGCCTATTACGTTTTTTTCGCATATATATCTTTCAAACATATCCGCTCCCCCTCTGTCTTGTTCAATTATATACTGTATTTTTATACATGTAAACAAATAACAAAACCCAAAACGAAAAATTAATGGTTCAATTTTTCGGTTTTTATGATTGATTTTTTCGCTTATGATGTTATAATGAATTATATACTTTAAACGGATGTGATTGTATTGGATAAGGTTTTTCTTGATTTTTCTGTACAGATCGAAAATATAAATATTGACGTGCGTGTTGATTATCTCAACAGATTCTATAATATACAAAAATCCTCTTTTTCGGCACACACTCATACTGTGTATGAAGCTTATTTTATTGAAAATGGAAGTATGTCGGTTATGTGCAACGAGCAAAGAATAGAACTTAAAGAAAAAGACATACTTATCATAGCACCCGGCACTATTCACAATGTTGCAAACTGCAGCAACAATCTGAAAAGATTCAATTTTCGGTTTTTACTTTGCAATTATATTAATATTCGGAGTGAGTATCCATATTTGGTTTATCAGGATGAACGCTTAAAAAAAGAGATCTTCAAAGCCATAGAAAGTATTCATTTACACATTTCAAACAAAACAAGAGAGACTGATTTATTCAGAATAAAAGCTTATTTAAGTATAATTATCAGCCACATTGTTGATCATATGTTTTCGTTTTCTCTTTTTACATGCGAGGAGGAACACAGCGATATTCTTGCAAAATGTTTGCAGATAGACAGATTTTTTTCTGAACATTATGCCGAACAAATAAAACTGGATCAACTTGCTGATGAAATCCACTTCAGCAAGACACATACCAACAGATTATTGAAAAAATACATAGGCATGTCATTTGCCGAAAAGCTTATGCAAACAAGATTGCAGGCAGCCAAAAAGCTTTTGACATCAAACGAACTCTCTATAAATCAAATTGCCGAAAAATGTGGTTACACAACATTAAGAGGCTTTGAACTGTTTTTCGTGAAGCAGACAAACATGTTGCCAGGTGAATATAGAAAAAACAGCTCAATCTTAAATAAACAAGAAAGGACATCCTTATCCGGATGTCCTTTTTAGGTTAAAATATAATTTCTTTTCCGTCGCCCGAAAGTACAAATCCGCCATCTAAAGGCTTAGTGTTTCCTTTAAGCTCTACGCTATAATTGAAGCCGTTGTTTACAAAACAAAGCTTGTTGCCGTTAAGCTTGTAGTCGGTAAACGTACCAAACTTCCAAGTAAGGTCACTTTCGCAGTTGATTTTCACAGACTTTTCTTCAAACACAACGCTAACCTTTTCGCCGTTATCACGCGCAAATGTAACAGTAAGTGTATCTCCGTTGCGGCAAGTTGAATCAAATTCGTAATTTCCGTCAAAGTAAAGTCCCGATTCGGGTGACTCAATGCTTTTTGCCCACGGTCTTTCATTTACTACGGGCAGATTGTCATACACCGCATCATTTTCAAGGCAGGGTGTGTCAAGGTAGCGCTCGGAATAGCTGTCATCAAACTTCTGAATATCTCTGAACATTAGTTTTCCACGGTTTACAAAGATGTTGGCGCGGTAATACTTGTTTGAAAACCACGCACTGCGGTAAAAGTTGTCCTTTGTAGCATCAACATCGGCAACAAGCGCCTGGGCAGGTGTATCCTTATAGGTGTTCTTTACATATTCGCCTGCCTCGCTCATCTTCATAAGGGTGATCTTGCCCTGTTTGCGGTATTCATTCACAAGCTCGTACTGAAGCTCTATGCCCTTTTTCATGCCCGGCCATCCAAAGCTGTTTTCCTGTCCGATCTGCGTATAGGCAATGCCCATGTTTTCCTTTTCAAAGTAGGTTTCGAAAAACCACTTCATCACATTCTCCTGCTGTCCGTACTTCCAGAACGGCTCCATGGTCGCACAGCCGCCACATTCCTCGCTGTCGGCGTATCTCTTTTCCCAGTAGCCTCTTATGGGCTCAATGCCGAGAAGTCGGAAAAGAGGGGTGTTTATCTTGTTTTCTTCACACTGCGCAGGACAAAGCATATTGTTTTTCGAAGGGTAGTAGGGTTGATTGT
The DNA here is from genome assembly GCA_045532495.1 of Eubacteriales bacterium. Classification (GTDB taxonomy): domain Bacteria; phylum Bacillota; class Clostridia; order Oscillospirales; family CAG-382; genus UMGS1052. The sequence goes on from JAZSGA010000249.1 coordinate 3,111, forward strand.
ACGGTCCGCCCCACAATGTATAAGCATCAACAGCAAGCTGTTCGCGGCAAATTGCAAGGCATACTATGCCGTATTTTTCACTCATATACTCCATTGAGTAAGCATCAATTATCCAGGATGCCGCGGTTTTGGGATAATATCCGAAAACCTCCTTGAATTTTGCCATAAGCTCATCAATGAGTGCTTCCTTCTGTTCCTTTGTATATGCAGGGAGAAAACCCGGGTTTACATACCAATCCCAGTCATAGCCCGGTCTGCCACGCCATTCAATGCCTACTTTTTCGACCAGCGGGCGTACTATCTCTATCCATACGCCAAGCTCCATGTTGTCGTCCTTTTCCTTCTTAAAAAAGTCCGCAAACTCAGGCTTTATTATTGCATCGTATTGAAGAAGGAATGTGTTGGGAAAACCGTACTTTTTGTTAAGCTCATTCTGATGAATCGGCGCTTCCATAAGGTCCAGCTTCGGATCTCTCGGCTCACAGCCTCTGATAAAGTTCATAACCGTAACTATATTCATGATGTCACCTCGTTTGATTAATTATAACTGTATTTTATCATATATCTTTTTGTTTTTCAATATCACGCTGTAAAAGTTAAAGAAAAAATACAAATACACCATATCTTTACAAGCCATACAATTACTGCAACTTCCAGATATAATTCTTATGATTAAATAAAATATATCACCTTTTTTGCCAAAATCATTGACACATCGCAAAAAAATGTTATACTTAAATTTAGAAACACAAACTTTTGAAAGGAATATTCAACATGAAAAGATCTCCATTTGTTTTAAAGCTCAAGCCCGGCAAAAAATCCGAAGGCATAGAGGCTATAAGAAATATCCGTGCAGATATAAAAAACTTGCTTGATCAAAAAGGCGTTAGCAATTTTTCCGTATGGGGAATAGAAGATTTTCTTTTCTGCTACGGTGAATATCCCGACAACGGCATTTCCGTAAGCCCTGCAGAACGTGAAAAGCTCGAAGCCGCGCTTTCTCCTTACATGGATATGTTTGCCGCTCCCGGCACACTTTCTCTTATGTATCACGATATAGGAGTAGTTCGTGAGGATAAATCCCTTATCCGCCACCGTGTTTTCTCCACAAAGCTTAAAGACGGCTGCGCCGATGAATATAAAAGGCGCCACGATGTGCTTGTTGAAGCCCGTGGAGATGCAGTGAGCGATGGTCCCGAAACCAACTTCACCATATGGAATGCCAACGGCTACATTTTCGGATATTGCGAGCTTGTTAAATCCTACGACCACGAAATGACTGAAGAAGAAAAAGCCTCAAAGATCGCCTGGGAAACACGCCAGCTTGAAATAATGGAATGGCTTACAGATGACGTTGACTGGATGACAGGCGAAAAACATGACGCTATTGAACTTATTATAAATCAGTAATTATTGACCTCCCGGATCCCCACATTCGGGAGGTTTTATCCAACAGCATGGTAATATACAGATTATATGATAAAAATTCCGGCAATAACGGAGGTGTATTTATATGAACCCTAAAAACGATTTCCGAAACATCGAAAACGGAAGCAACATTCCCAAGGAAAACTATTGTGACCAGCCATACGTGGTAATACGCAACGACGGCGCATGGGTGGTTTGCCTTACAACGGGCGTTGGAGTTGAGGGTGCCACAGAACAGCATGTTATATCCTCAATAAGCTTTGACCGTGGCAAGACCTGGTCAAAACCTGTGGATATTGAACCAAAAGGTCCCCCTGAATCCTCGTGGGTAATGCCATATATTACCGAATACGGCAGAATATATGCCTTTTATGTTTACAACAAGGACAACTTAAGGCGTGTTCACTATAAATACGATCCCGGTTACACCGAAAGAGTGGATACCCTTGGCTATATGGCATATAAATACTCCGATGACGGCGGTGAAAGCTGGTCGGAGCAGAGATACTACATTCCCATACGAAATTTTGATATAGACAACGAAAATCCATATGGCGGAAAGATACAGTACTTCTGGGGTGTGGGAAAACCCATAGTACACAAAGGTGCCATGTATATGGGATATGCCAAAGTCGGTATTTTTGGCGAAGGCTTTATGGAGCGTGATGAAGGCTCGTTCCTCAAATGCCACAACATAAACACCGAAAAAGATCCGTCAAAGCTTATATGGGAAACTCTGCCCGAGGGTACCGTGGGAATACGCGCACCAAAAGGGCTGGTTGCCGATGAACACAACCTTGTGAGTATGAACTGCGGAGATCTTTACTGCACTTTCAGAACAGTAACAGGGCACAACTGCCAATCCTACAGCCGTGATGACGGAAAAACCTGGCAGGCTGCGGAATATGCAAAGGCAGAGCCAAACGGTAGGCCTTTCAAGCATCCCAGAGCCGCAAATTTTGTGCACAAATATTCAAACGGCAAATATACCCTGTGGTTCCACAACCGCGGAAGAGACATGACACATGATCCCGGCTGGGGCATACCTTGGACGCAACCCCGCATGGATATGCGGTGGTGTGGAAAAGGACGGCATTATATACTGGTCGCAGCCCGAAATTGTTTTATACAGCAAGCACCCCAACGAGGGCATAAGCTATCCCGATTTTATTGAGGACAACGGCGAGTTTTACATTACCGAAACTCAAAAAACCATTGCCCGTATACACCATATCGATAAATCGCTTTTTGAAACCATATGGAATCACCCCCATAACAACGAGCTTTTAAAAGAGGGTCTTTTGTGGGAAATGAAAGACTGTACAAAAGACAGCCCAAGCATACCCGAAAAAATCATCCCTTCAGACGGAGACGGATTTACAATTCAGCTGCTGCTTGATACCAAAAAACTGAAAAAAGGCATTTTACTTGACGGAAAAGATTCCCTTAAAAGGGGTATTTATCTTGAATACACGGCAGATGAAACCATACGCATTTACATGAATGACGGTGAAAGATGCTCATGCTGGGATTCGGATATAATAACCGAAGACCGCGCCCATATAACTGTTATTGCAGACGGTGCATCGGGAATAATATCCTTTGTTATAAACGGTCTTTTCTGCGATGGCGGAGATCTTCGCGATTACGGGTTCGGCCGCATTGATCCCGACATGAAAAACATTGCGGGAAAAGGTTATTTTTCATGTTCCGAAAGGGCATCAGGCATCAGCCTTGTGCGTTTTTACGATCGCTACATCCGCACCAACGATGCCGTAGGTAACTACAGATACGACAGCTTACAATAATATACAGCAATAAAAACACCCCAAAGGGATGCCTTCCATAAAGCAGGTTTACCTACCATGCAAAAAAGAGGAGTACGATTGATTTGATCGTACTCCTTTTCTGTACTGCCGGGTAGTAGCTTAACATTATTTTCGGGGGGAGCCTTTATTTTTGTGCCTTATAAACATCCGTCAATTAGCCTGATAAGCACAAACTTAATTAAAGGCACAAAGGCAATCCATTACAATACTTGCTTAGAAAAAAATGCAATGGAAACGATAAAGATCTTTTATAACATTTATGAAAAATTCGGCGGCACACTCTGAGGAAACAAAATTCTCGAAAGCATCATTCCCAGCCTCCTTACCGAAAGAAGTATTGGTGAGAACTTGAAAGCTCGTGATATGCTCCGTTGGGTTGCCAAGATAACCACCATCAAGGTGCGCAGAAGCGAACATTTTGTGGGAGGTTATTTATCAATGCGGCTTTGTTATATACTGATTCACAATTTTATGACATAATTATTGCAACTCACACAACCTTTTCATGCGGATTTGTGTCTATAAGATAAGCACGTAAAAAAGGAAATTTACAAATTTCAAGAAAGGAGAGTACATATGTATTATCAAAACAAGTCGGACGAAACTTTGGTAATGCTTACACTTGCGGGTGAACAATCTGCATATGAATTTTTGGTAGTACGCTATCAAAAGTTGGTAGTGGCTTCCGCAATCACGGTTACGAAAAATCGCTTTATTGCGGAAGATGCCGCACAGGACGCATTTGTAACGGCTTGGATAAAACTAAACACCTTGCAGGAACCTAAAAAATATGGCTCTTGGGTATGTCGCATCGCTAAAAACTGTGCTTTAAATATGATAAGCAGATATTGCCGATGCCAACACAAAAACCAAAGCGACTTTACACAAACCGCATTTACGGTAAACACCTCAAAGCAGGTTGATATGTGCATTTCCGATACTTTTGTATACGGCGGTAAAAAACACATTTCCTATTCCAATCTCACAGGAAGCGGTTTTAGCTTTTATGTATTTACAAAGCAAGGCGGAAAACTCACCGATGTTGAGGTAATACACCGTCCCGCCGGCAACGGAACTGTGGAAATATCAATAGACGGTGATGTGGAAGTAATGGCTGTAAACTCCGCATTTGCACCCATTATGGATAAATGTGCGGCATAAATCCATACGGTTTAAATTTCCCCGTAAGCAAAATGCTTACGGGGAATCTTTATGTTTATTCTATTGTAAATTTGCGGCAAATGAAGTATAATGTGATGTATAATCCGATCAAATCGAAATGAGGCATACATATGTTACCCGTTTTAAAATACGAAGATTTCCATCCTTTTGTGCGCTGCGTAGGAAAAGCACAGCACCTGCGGCAGGATGTTTTTCATCTGGCATACGATTACAGAATGTTGATGATATGCAGCGGCAACGGCATAATTGAAACAGACGGCAAGGTACACAGCACATGTAAGGACGAAATGTATATTATTTCTCCCGGAACCCGTTACCGTGCTGTGTCAGGACAAGGGCAAACCATAATCGTTATTAATTTTGACATGACACATTCCCACAGCAACATTGCAAATCCCGTGCTCTCTGTTACCGAAAACATGTTTTTGAAAGAAAACATAATAGAAGCCTTTGATTTGTCTTTGTTTTTCGGAGAAAACGGATGTATAAAACGCACCGTGCCACGGGAGTGCATTGATATATGCACAAATATTCTTAAAATATACACGGGTATGAGAACCCCTGCCGACGATATTATTCTAAGCTCACTTTTTTCGCAGGTCATATACCATGCAACAAATGAGCACCGCAACAAGCAAAAAAACACCCTCGCCATAGATATATACAACTTTATAACCGAAAACTACGCCAACGATTTAAGCCTTGAAAGCACCGCTGAAGCCTTCCATATCCATCCCACATACGTAAACCGCATACTTAACAGGCATTACGGCATAAGCTTCCGTCAGCTGTTACTGAAATCAAGGTTTTCAAGAGCACTTTACCTTATAGATAACACCGATATGCCCATAAAAGAAATATCATCAAAAGCGGGATTCAACGATGCACAGTATTTTTCCAACGCATTTTACAAGCGCTTCGGATACTACCCTTCTGCTTACAGAAAATAGTGTCAGTTTTTACATCTTTTGTGTTGATTATTTCATTGATTGAATATGCGCCGAAATGTATAATCATACTAAAAGGAGATGTAATCATGCTTACTAAAGAAGGTATAAGAAACTACGCAAAACAGATAGGCGCCGACCTTGTGGGCTTTTCCACCATGGATAGATTCGAAGGCGCACCCATGCAAATGGACCCCCGATATATTTTCCCCGATGCAAAAACCTGCATTGTACTGGCGTTTAGAATCCCCAGAGGATATTTCAGAGGTATTGAGGAAGGAACATATTTTGCCCCCTATACCGCCATGGGTTATGCAGGAATAAACGAAGTATACGGACCGATAGTTTTAAGAGAACTCTGCTGTTATATTGAAGATGAAGGCTACGAGGCAGTACCCGTTCCCAACATCAGCTTCCGCAACAATGCCACCAACGAGCGTGACGGTGTGGATTACACCACCATCCCCGTTGAAGAAGGCAAGCCTGCACCCGATATTCTTATAGATATGAGAGCTGCCGCCTTTGCCGCAGGTCTTGGTCAGTACGGCTGGAGCAAGGTTTTTCTTACCCCCGAATTCGGCCCCATGCAGCGTTTTGTTGCATTGCTCACCGATTTTGAATGTGAGCCCGATCCCATTTTCGAAGGCAAAATATGCGACAGATGTATGAGATGTGCAAGAATGTGCACGGGCAAAGCCATATCCACCACAGAATCCGATCACCTTACCATTGCAGGTCACGATGTTGAATTTGCAAAGATTGATCTTGATGCCTGTGCAAATGCTTACCGTGGCGGTGTTCCCGAATACAACCCCTTTGACGTAAAGGGAGTAGGTTTTAAAGGACCCGAGTACGTTAATCAGCAAAGCGTACTGGGTATTCCTCCTTATATGCGTCACAACCACGCACTTGAAGGCGCCCGCGGCTGTATGAGAGAATGTTATATTCACCTTGAACAAAAAGGTATTTTGAAAACGAAATTCAAAAACGAATTCAGAAAGAAAAAACCCTGGATTATTGACCGTACAAAGCGCGAAGAGGACGGTTTCAGAAAAGCCGAAGACGGCGAAGACGATATTCTTTACTGATATGAAATATTCGATTGGTTATCAGCTGCCTGATGAATACGACAGCACGTATAACTTATGCTCCGATTACAAGGAACACATCAGCAGTGTATATTTTTCGTGGGCAAACCAACCCGGCGGAAGAATGCCGCTGTGCCCGGACGATAAAGAAAGCATTGAACAAGTAAGCGGTTATCAGCTGGAGGAGCTTAAAGAAATACGCTCCCTGGGCATAGAACTTACACTCTTGCTGAACGCAAATTGCTACGGCGAAAATGCAAATTCCGCAGAGTTTGCCCAAAAAACGATTGATCTTTGCCGATATCTTAAAAACCAAGCGGATCTTTCATCTGTCACCACCACCTCGCCTTTTATTGCAAGCATAATTAAAAAGCACTTTGCAAACGAAATAAGTGTAACCGCCTCTGTAAACATGCGTGTGGACAATATCCTCACCATGCAGCAGCTGAGCAGAAATTTTGATGGTTTTTACATAAGAAAAGAGCTAAACCGCAACATTGCGGCAATAAGCGAGCTTAAAAACTGGTGTGAAGAAAACGGCAAAAATCTTTATATTCTGGCAAACAGCGGATGCCTTGGCTTTTGCGGTTTCCAGACTTACCATGACAACCTTGTGGCACACCATAAATATATGCAGCAATCCGAGGATGCCTTTCCTGCCCCTTGCTGGGAATACCTTTACGGATTAAACAAAGACGAGGCGCTTGCAAAAATACTCGGTGCAAGCTGGATAAGGCCCGAAGATGTGAAAAATTATACGCCTTATTTTTCCGAGATGAAGCTGGCAACAAGAATGCACAGTTCTCCACGCAAAGTTGTTTCGGCATATATACGCGGCAGGTTTGCGGGCAACATCATGGATCTTACAGAGCCATCTTACTCTCCCATTTTTAGAGGCTGTGTGCTTGATAACACACTTTTTCCCGATGACTGGTTTGAAGTTACATCCCGGTGCGGCAAAAACTGTCATAAATGCGAATACTGCAAAAAGACAGCAGAAACCATAAAATGTACCTTTACAAACTGATTAAAAATCACCACACACGCCCTTCTGCGTAAAGCAGGAGGGCTTTGTTTCACCAAAATAAAATTAACCGTTCTTTAGTTGACATTATAAAACGGTTGTGATACTATATATACAGATAAATAATTTTCTGAAAGGAGTTTATATAATGGATACAAAAGCTTTTGAAGCATACGGACTTGAGCCTCAGAACGGAGCTCTTACAGAACAGCAGATAGGTGCAGTTAAAGGTCTTGGCTGCCTTAAAGACAAGAGGTTTGAAAATGTTTTTAATGTTCGTGTTATAACACGCAACGGAAAAATAACCACCGCAGAGCAGAGAGCCATAGCCGATGCGGCAGACAAATTCGGTTCGGGCGAGGTTGCGATGACAACACGTCAGACCATTGAAATTCAGGGTGTGGAATACAACAACATACCTGCTCTTTTTATGTTTCTAAAGGAACACGGACTTGAAGCAGGCGGCACAGGCCCAAGGGTCCGCCCCATCGTTTCATGCAAGGGTACCACCTGCCAGTTCGGTCTTATAGATACATTCCGCCTGAGCGAAAAGATACATGAGCGCTTTTATGTAGGTTACCACAACGTAACCCTGCCCCACAAATTCAAGATAGGCGTTGGAGGCTGCCCAAACAACTGTGTAAAACCCGAACTCAACGACATAGGAATTATAGGTCAGCGCATATTTACCGTTAATACCGATAAATGTCACAACTGTACAAAATGTGCCGTGGCATCCGCCTGCCCCATGAAAGCGGCAAGTGTGACCGACGGTAAAATACATATGGACTCATCCGTATGCAACAACTGCGGAAGATGTGTAAGCAAATGCCCCTTTGGAGTTTTTGAAAACACAAGCGAAGGCTACAAGGTTTGTCTTGGCGGAAGATGGGGCAAAAAAACAGCCACGGGTAAGCCCCTTGGAAAGATTTTTACCGATCAAGATCAGGTGCTTGAGATTGTGGAAAAGGCAATTCTTTTGTTCCGTGATGAGGGTATAAAGGGAGAACGCTTTGCAGATACAATTTCAAGACTCGGATTTGACTATGTGGAAAAAAAGCTTATCGGTGAGTAAATACATTGCGGTATTCCTATCGCTGTTATTTTTACTGTTTGCATGTTCATCCTGCGGCAAAAGCCCTGCATCCGTTGCTGAAAATGGCGTTATAACCTTTACAGATGCTCTTCAGCGTGAAGTTTGTGTCAGCAAAAATCCCCAACGGGTTGCCGCTCTTATCGGAAGCTTCGCCGATGTGTGGCTGTTATCCGGCGGAACGGTATGCGCCACTGCCGAGGATGCCTGGGACGATTTCGGGCTTGATCTTGACGGTGCCGTAAATATAGGCGGTGCCCATTCTCCAAGCCTTGAAGTGTTGCTGTCATGCAACCCCGATCTTGTTATTGCAAGTGCTTCCACGGCTTCAAACGTGGAAATGAAAGACACGCTTGAAGGTGCAGGCATTACCGTTATATATTTTGATGTGGACTGTTTTGACGATTACCTTTACATGCTCGATATATGCACCGATATTACCGGCCGCAAGGATCTTTACATAAAAAACGGCACGGATATAAAATTAGCCATCGATGAAATTAAAAACAACATCAATGCCGCAGAACTCACCGAAAAAGAGCGAACTGTTCTCCT
>JAZSGA010000085.1:0-18711 GCA_045532495.1 Eubacteriales bacterium
TTTTTGAGCTCAAGGTGAGTCCAGTGGTATAAGGGATTTCCGATTAGCGAGGGCATGGATGCTGCCCATGCACGGAAACGCTCATAATCCGAAGCGCCGCCGGTTACGTACTTTTCTTCAAAGCCACAGGCACGGATGGCACGCCATTTGTAGTGATCGGCATAAAGCCAGGCCTCTGTAATGTTGGAAAAGCTAATGTTATCTGCAATCTCTTTGGGGTTAATGTGACAGTGATAATCTATAATAGGTAGGTTTGCCGAATAATTGTTGTAAAGCTTTACCGCCGTATCGGTTGACAGTAAAAAATCATCACCCATAAACTGCTTCATAAAAAAATACCTCCGATAAATTATTCTTTTTATACAGTATAACATGCATTTAAGCCCATGTCAATCAAACAGTCGCTATCTGCAATACAAAAGCATATTATATAAAAAAGCAAAACCATACCTGAACGATATGGTTTGAACTATTGAATGAACCGAATTGTTTTATCGTCCGAAAAAACAGCATTGTGATTGGGGATGAACTCGCTTTTAATACCGTCAGTAACCGTTACTGTGCCATCATCGGTACAAAAAACTGCTTCAAATTCTATTTGATGCAAGTTGTAGAAATCCATTGCATTTTCATACCCCATAACAAAAAGAGCTGTAGAAAGAGCATCCGCCGCATATCCGTCTTTACATATAACTGCCACGGATGCAAGTCCGGAATTTGCCGGGTAACCGTTTGAAGGATCGAAAATATGGTGGTAAATTTTACCGTCCTGCTCGAAAAACCTTTCGTAGCTTCCCGAAACAGATACAGTGGCGTTTGTAACATTCAAAGTTCCGATAATTTCTGAAGAACTAAAGGGATTCTTAATACCGACATTCCATCCCTCTATGCCTTTTTTTTCATTGTTTTGAGAGCTCCCTATAACAGAAATGTTACCGCCGAGAGAAACGCAGGCGTTTTTAACACCGTTTTGCAAAAGATACGATATAGCCTTGTCACCGGCATAACCTTTTGCAATAGCTCCAAGATCAAGCTTGAGCAAAGGGTCATCGCATGCATATTTATTATCAACAACAGAAACCTTTTTGTATCCGGTGTGCTTCAATGCCTGCGCAAGTTCTTTATTTTCGGGCACAGAAGGTGAAACGCCGGTTATGTTCCACAGCTTTGTGACTGTCCCGAGGGTAAAATCAAACGCACCTTGGGTCATTTCGGATAGGCGAAGTGCATTTACTATCAAATTCATAGTATCTTGGTATGTATTGGAATTACTATTGCTTGGGTTGCAGATATCCGAATTATCATAATGTGCGGATAATTGCTTTTCGGTACTGATTATGATATCTTTTATATCGGCTGCGAGTGATTGATTGTTGGTTTCGGCAGTAAGCGATATGTATGTATTCATAGCAAAAAAGTCGGAATTGATGTAACTGTTTGCTGAACAGCTGCACACAGTACATAAAATGCATAATGCTATAGAAATCAACAATAATTTATGCTTTAAATTCATATCTGCTTGCTCCATATTTTATTATGCGTGGAATAACCGAATTCATTACGCAGCCTGTTATAAAGCCTGTTACCGAAGACGCAGCACACAAAAGTGGCAGGTAAGAAAGAACCGCAGAGTCGGATACAACAAATATCGCCGCCACGATTTGACCTATGCTGTGGCACACAGCGCTAATAACCGAAATGCCGCAAAAACTGCAAACTTTGCCATATAGTTTTTTTGTGGCACAAACCGATGCAAAGGCAATTATTCCTCCGGACAGCGACAGCACAAAGGATGTAAAATTACCGAACAGTAAAAGCGATAGTATAGGTCTGAGCACCACTATCAAAAATGCCCATCGAATGCCCAGCATATATACAGCCGTTGTTACAGCGATGTTTGCAAAACCAAGCTTTAAACCGGGCACGAGGTTTAAGGGGACATATCCTTCCAACAGTGAAAGAATAAAAGAAACGGAGAGCAACAAAGCAGTGGCAGTAATTTTTGCTGTTTTCACTTTGGTCCCTCCGTTTATTTTGCTTTTAACCCGCATACACATCGGTTAAGTCGGTTGTGGTTGCAGGTTGCTTGTGACGAATTACTATTTTGTTCGGCAAGCAAATGATTTCTCCGCCGTTTTTGTCAGCAGACATATGAGTGCAAACCCTATCTTTACAGTCGGTTTTGGAAACAAGCGCCATGCCGTTTTCAATTTTAACTGAAAAATTATGACCGTCAATGGCATATTCGCCGTTCTGATCAAGATGCAATGTGGTTATTTGCTTACCATCGGCATATACAATCAAGGTGTTGGCTGTGCCTTTATCCGGTCCTGCAAGCATAAATATGTATGCTGCAAGAGATAATATAACAGCTGTTGCAGTTATAATTATGTCGTTGACAAGCAATTTTTTGTTAATCATAGTAATTGAATATGATTACCTTTTGTAATACGGATTGCATCGTTTTTCGGTGGCTACATCCGTGATATCGCCATGACCGGAAAGGATGCTGTATTCGGCATCATAGGTTAAAATTCTGTTTAGTGAGTTTATTATTGTACCGTAATCTCCACCGGGAAAATCAGTTCTGCCTATGGTACCTGCAAATACTGTATCGCCGCTGAATATGATTTTGTCGTCGTGCGATATATAGCACACAGATCCTGCGGTGTGCCCTGGCGTTGATATAACGGATAGGTGAGAGCTTCCTATATTTATGGTATCTCCCTCGTCAACTGTGGTGACGGGGTGTTCAAAGGTTAACGGTATGCCATAAAATGCAGCTGACAAATTAAGCTGCGGATAAATAAGTCCCGGTTTGTCTGCGGATGATACATAAACTTTTGCGTCTGTTTTTAAATACAGCTCTTCAAGCGCTTCAAAGTGGTCAAAATGGCTGTGAGTAAGAATAATTGATTCTATCTCATAGCCCATTTCCTTTGCTTTTGATAAAATTGTATCTGCATCTGCAGCTGGGTCGATGACTGCGCATTTTCCGCAGTCATCGTTGCCTGCTATGTAGCAATTTGTTTGCAGACCGCCAAGAATCAGCTTTTTTACAGTTAGTTTGCTCATTTTAAAAGCTTTGCGATCATTTCTTCGATATTACCGAGCATTTCGGTATACTTTGCAAGCTTTGCCTTTTCTCCTTCGATAACAGCAGCAGGAGCTTTTGCCACAAAGGATTCGTTGCCAAGTTTTTTGTTAACTCGTTCTATTTCAGAAATGGCAGTTGCCTTTTCTTTTTCAAGTCTTGCTTTTTCTTTTTCAATATCAATGATTTCCGCCATAGGTATAAACAGTTTTGCACTGTCGGTTACTATGGAAACTGCGGTATCATCATCGCATCCGTCAGCAATAACTACTTCCGAAGCATATGCCAGCTTTTCAAAGAACACCTTTGTGTTATCGTTAAAGCTTTCTGAGTAATCGGAAACCACGATAAGCTTTGCTTTTCTTGAAGGCGGAACGTTCATTTCCGCTCTGCGCAAGCGGATGGCACCAATTGCATCTATAACCTTGTCAAGAGCCTGTGCTTCGGTGGCAAAGTCAAGTTTTTCGTCATACTCGGGCCATTCTGCTATAATAAGAGGCTTTTCGGATACACCGAGATTCTGCCATATTTCTTCGGAAATGTAGGGCATAAAGGGATGCAACAGCTTGAGTATATTGGAAAGAACGTATGTTATTACCTGCTGGGCGCGCTTGTTTGTATCTGTACCCTTTGCAAAAAGTCGAGGCTTTACAAGCTCAATGTACCAGTCGCAGAAGAGATCCCAAATGAATTCGTAAAGCTTTGCACTGGCAACGCCGAGTTCAAATTTATCGAGGTTTGCTGTCATTTCCTTTACGGTTGTGTTAAGGTGCGAAAGGATCCATTTATCTTCAAGTTCAAGCTTTTCGGGAAGAACAGCTTGAGTATCGTCATCCAGATTGAGCATTACAAAGCGTGCGGCATTCCAGATTTTGTTGGTGAAGTTGCGTGAGGATTCCATCTTTTTATCGGAATAGCGCATGTCATTTCCAGGGGAGTTACCTGTTACAAGGGTAAATCTCAACGCATCGGCGCCGTATGTATCGATAACTTCAAGAGGATCTATACCGTTGCCCAGGGATTTGGACATTTTTCTGCCCTGCTCATCACGCACAAGACCGTGAATGAATACATGCTTGAAAGGCTCTTTGCCCATATTTTCAAGTCCGGAGAATATCATTCTGGCAACCCAGAAGAAGATAATATCATATCCTGTTACAAGTGTGCTGGTGGGGTAGTAGTATGCAAGGTCTTCGGTCTTTTCAGGCCATCCCATTGTGGAGAAGGGCCAAAGCGCCGATGAGAACCATGTATCAAGGACGTCTTCTTCCTGACGCATGGGCTTGCCGCATTTGGGGCAGGTTGCTACATCTGTTTTGGAAACTTCCATGTGTCCGCAGCTATCGCAGTAGTATGCGGGAATTCTGTGACCCCACCACAGCTGACGGGAAATACACCAGTCATGTACGTTTTCCATCCAGTTTGTATATGTTTTTGTGAAACGGTCGGGAACAAATTTTACTCTGCCGTCATAAACAACTTCAAGAGCAGGCTTTGCAAGGGGTTCCATTTTTACAAACCACTGGTGGCTTGTCATGGGTTCAACGGTTGTGTGGCAACGGTAGCATGTGCCCACATTGTGAACGTGATCTTCAACTTTTACAAGGAAGCCCTGTTCTTCAAGATCGGCAACAATCGCTTTTCTTGCCTCGTATCTGTCCATGCCCTCGTATTTTCCGCCGTAGGCATTTACAGTTGCATCGTCGTTGAGAACTTTTATCTGTTCAAGGTTATGACGCTGACCAACAAGGAAGTCGTTGGGGTCATGAGCAGGAGTGATCTTTACACAGCCTGTTCCGAAATCTTTTTCAACATATTCATCTGCAATAACGGGAATTTCGCGGTTAACAAGGGGAAGTATAAGCATTTTGCCAACGAGATCCGCATAGCGCTCATCTTCGGGATGAACAGCAACGGCTGTATCGCCCAAAAGTGTTTCGGGACGAGTGGTGGCAATTACAACGTATTCGCCGGGCTTGTCCTTTACGGGGTAACGGATATGCCAAAAATGACCTGCCTGTTCGCTGTATTCAACCTCGGCATCCGAAAGCGCCGTAATACATTTGGGGCACCAGTTTATTATGCGGTTACCACGGTAAATGAGACCTTTTTCGTAAAGTGAAACAAACACTTCTTTAACAGCCTTTGAGCATCCTTCGTCCATGGTGAAGCGCTCTCTTGACCAATCGCAGGAGCAGCCCAGCTTTTTGATTTGGCTTATAATACGTGAACCGTATTTTTCTTTCCAGTCCCACACGCGTTCAAGAAATTTTTCGCGTCCGAGATCGTAACGGGTAAGACCTTCTTCTTTGCGCAGATTTTCTTCAACCTTGATCTGAGTGGCAATACCTGCATGGTCTGTGCCGGGAACCCAAAGGGTGTTGAAACCGTGCATTCTTTTATAACGGATAAGGATATCCTGCAGAGTTTCATCAAGGGCGTGGCCCATGTGGAGCTGACCTGTTACATTCGGAGGGGGAATAACTATGGAGAAAGGTGGGCGGGATTTATCCTCGCAAGGCTTGAAATATCCGCCTTCTTCCCACATTTTGTAAATTTTATCCTCGGTACCATGAGGATTATATGTTTTTTCCAGTTCTTTTGCCATTTTTGTTTCTCCTGTCAAACTGTATATTTTTTATTATTTTTCAATCATGGAAATAAGAAGTCTTCCTGTGCGGCACATAAATTCAAGTGCCTGAGGTATAAAGCTGTCGGGATAAGGATTGAGAAATTCGTCTGCCTCAAGTGTAAATTCGCCGCTGTAGCCAATATCTTTAAGAGCGCTTGCCACATCACCCCAGTTTACAGAGCATGTAAAGGGCAAGGTGTGCAGATCCTTCTTGTAGTCGTTATCGTGAACATGCAAAGCTCCAAGACGTTTTCCTCCGAGAGCACGGATAAATTCATCCGGCTTTTCGCCACAAAGACCGCAATGACCTATATCAAGAAGACATGTGAAGCAAGCGGGATCCAGCTCGTCGAATATTTCTATCATTTTCTGAGATGTTCCGCAGGCTCCGGGACGTATGGTATGGGACATTGTATCACGCCAAAACATGTTTTCAACTCCGATTTTTATACCGAAATCTTTGGCGGTGGGTGCTAGTTTGTTATAAAAGTCGATATTGAACTCAAGTTCACGTTTATCGTTATTTGGGAATGTTACAGGGTGCACACATATTTGCTTTGCACCGAGAATCGATGCAAATTCTATGGAACGCTGTATTTTGAAAAACATGGACTCGCTGAATTTGCTGTCGCTTTCGAGGTAAGACGGAAAAGGTGCATGCGCCTGATTGAAGGATATTCCGCAGGACGCTGCGACGTTTTTTAGATCGGATGCGATTTTTTTGTAATTCCCTGTGAGGATGGGGTGTTCGTCATCGGTGCGCAGCATGAACATGGAATAATCAATGGCGTCAAAACCTGCTGCAGCCAGCATACTCACAAAAGAATCATCGCCAAAACGTTCACATAAGTTGTGGCTTTGTGTGGATAATATCATTTTTTACACCTCTTTGAACGTAAATAGCCATTATATCAGTAATTATACAGATTATTATACCATTTTGTTTTGTCAAAGTCAACATTTACAACCACATCTTTTGTTTTTTTGCCATAAATTTTTTTCATATAATTATATTGCGGTATATGTATTGACAAAAACATCGATATGGTTTAATATATCCGTAATGGGTTGTATGAACTTTTTTGAAAAAATTAAAAAAATGCGGAACAAATATACTTTTTGTGCGTCATATAATCCGAAATAATTAAAAAGGAGATTAAATTCAATGAAAAAGAATTTACTTTACGTACTTGCTGCTGCTCTTATCCTTTCTATGACAGCATGCACAAAGCCTGCGGAAAACACCGATGCAGAAGGTGAAGACACTGTCGGCACAGAAACAGAGGTTGAAACTGAAACAGAAACTGAAGTTGAAGAAGAAACAGAGCCCGAAACAGAAGTTGAAACAGAAACAGAACCCGAAGTCGAACAGAAGCCTGTTGAAAGCAAGCCCACAACTCCCACAACTCCAACAACTCCCGTGGTTATTCCCGAAACAGAACCCGAAGTTGAACCCGAAGTTCCTGTTGAAACACCCGACAATGCACCTGCAGCTTCTCCCGAAGAAACTCCTGCAACTCCCGAAGTTATGCCTGAAGTAACTCCCGAAGAAGCACCTGTTGAAACTCCCGATGCTCCTGCTGAAGGCGGCGCAACTGTCGGTAATGAGCTTGCGGCAATATTCAGCGGCAATAATGACGGTACCTGCGAAGAAATTGCAAACAACCTTATCACAGAAGGCGAACTTCCTTTTGCGGCAGGTGCTATGACTGTTGAAGAAGGTCTTCTTACAGGCTTTGACAATGCAGAAATTACCGGTTTTACCGATGCTGCTGTGTTTATGCCTATGATTGGCTCCATTCCTTTTGTTGGTTATGTTTTTGAACTTGAAGAAGGTACAGACGTAGAAGCTTTTAAGCAGAATCTTGCTGACAATGCAAACCAGCGCTGGAACATTTGTGTATCCGCAGATGAAACAGTTATCGAAAGTGACGGAAACAAAGTGTTCTTTGTAATGAGCCCCTCTCAGTTTGAAGAAGCTCCTGCTGATGAAACAGGCGACAACGACTTTTCGTTTTAATTAACTGTTTATAACGGAGGAACTTTATCTTGCTGTTTTCCGGAATACCTTTTCTTTACATGTTTTTGCCCTGCGTGTTGATTCTTTATTTTGCGGCACCAATAAAATTCAAAAATTTTATACTGATGCTGTCAAGTGTTTTCTTTTACGCATGGGGCGAGCGAAAGTATGTTATAATGCTTTTGCTGTCGGTGCTGTTTGGATATGTATTCGGATTACTTATTGAGAAAACACGGGGAAAAGCCGCTAGTCGGTTTTTCCTCGTTCTTTCTGTAATCCAGAATCTTGGCTTTTTGTGCTACTTCAAATATGCCGATTTCTTTATAGAAAATTTCAACGCTGCCACCGGTCTTTCGGTGCCTGTGCTTAATGTTATATTACCTATTGGTATCAGTTTTTACACTTTCCAGATCCTTAGCTATACTGTGGATGTTTACCGCGGTGATGTTAAAAGTCAGAAAAACTTTGTAAATCTTGCCGCATATATAACCATGTTTCCCCAGCTTATTGCGGGCCCCATCGTAAGATATTCCGATGTTGCCGCACAGCTGGAACAGCGTACACACAGCTTTGATAAAGCCGCTGTGGGTATTCGCCGTTTTGTTATAGGCCTTGCAAAAAAGATACTTCTTGCCAACCGTCTTGGTGAATTCTGCGATATTTTCCGCGCTTCCGAGGAACAGTCTGTTGTGTTTTACTGGGTATATGGCATAGCCTATATGCTTCACATTTATTTCGACTTTTCGGGATACAGCGATATGGCAATAGGTCTTGGAAAAGTGTTCGGATTTGACTTTATCGAAAACTTCAATTACCCGTTTATATCAAAAAGTGCAACTGAATTTTGGCGCAGATGGCACATGTCGCTGGGCACATGGTTCCGTGATTACGTTTACATACCCATGGGTGGTAACAGGGTGCATTTTCTCCGCCATGTTTTTAACATACTCACAGTATGGATGCTTACGGGCTTTTGGCACGGAGCGGAATGGAACTTTATTATATGGGGACTGTATTTTGCTGTAGTTCTGATGATAGAAAAACAGTTTTTGCTCAGACTGCTCAAAAATTCCCGTGTTATAAGCCGCATTTACACTCTTGTTATTGTGCTGGTAAGCTTTTTGATATTCAATGCATCGGATATGTCTATGGCATTTGAAGATATAAGAAACATCTTTGGTTTTGGCGGTTTGCCGATATTCAACCGCGAAACGGCAATATATCTTAAGGGCTACGGTGTAACTCTTGCCATATCCGCATTTGCCGCAACTCCGGTTGCCGCAAAGGTTATTGGCGGATTAAAAGGCGGCGCGGCAAAGGTGGCAAGTGTTTGCGAATGTTTTGTTTTGCCGGTCATATTCATAATATGTACAGCTTACCTTGTAGACGGTTCATTTAACCCGTTTTTGTATTTCAGATTTTAAAAGGAGGGGAATGAGAATATGCAAAGAATAAAGAATATATTGCTGTGTGTTGTTTTTACGCTTTTGATTGGCGGTCTTACAGCTTGGTTCTGGCTCAAGGGCGAAAACGGTTATTCCGAATCAGAGCGCCGCGAACTTGCAAAATTCCCCGAACTTACAGTCGAGACTATCGATAAAGGAACTTTTATGAGCGAATTTGAAACCTATTCCAGGGACAGATTCCCAGCCAGAGATGCGTTCAGAAGCATAAAAGCCCTTTCCGAGTATTACATATTCGGCAACAGCACAAACAACGGTTACTATCTGCATGACGGTCATATATCAAAAACCGAGTACCCCATGCAATCTGCAAGCATTGACAATGCTGTGCAGAAGATTCAGAATATCTGCGATAAATTTATTTTGCCCCACGGCACAAATGTGTATTTTTCGCTTATTCCGGATAAAAATGCCTTCCTTGCGCAGGATGCGGATGTGGTATCCATGGATTATGAAAAATTCCGTAATGAATTTGTTCAGAAATTGCCTGATGTTCAGCATATAGATATATCCGGTCTGCTCAGCTCCGAGGATTTTTATTACACCGATCAGCATTGGAAGCAGGAATGTGTTACCGATGTGGCAAATGCAATTTCCACAGCCATGGGAAATCCTCTTTCCGAAAGTTTTGAACAGGTTTTGCTGGATAATCCGTTTTACGGCACATATCACAGCCAGGCGGCTGTTCCTCATAAGCCTGATACCATTTATTATCTTACCAATGATATGATAAAAGGCTGTACGGTAACAAGCCTTGATACCGGCGTTCCGGCGGAGGCTGAAATGTATGATATGAAAAAGGCTTACGGTCGCGATCCTTACGAAATGTTTTTGTGCGGCTCGCAGGCAATAATCCGTATAGATAACCCCAACGCCGATACAGACAAAAAACTTGTGATTTTCCGCGATTCCTTCGGCAGCAGTCTTGCTCCGCTTATG
Source organism: Eubacteriales bacterium (assembly GCA_045532495.1). Lineage (GTDB taxonomy): Bacteria > Bacillota > Clostridia > Oscillospirales > CAG-382 > UMGS1052. The sequence continues at coordinate 10,149 of JAZSGA010000085.1, forward strand.
GTGGAAAGCTACAGCAGCATCACATTGGTGGATATCCGCTATATCATGAACAGTAACTTTTTGAATTCCTTTATAGATTTCAGTGAATTTGATGATGCTTTGTTTATGTATTGCACTTTGCTTATGAATAACAGCAGTGCCCTTAAATAAAGAATAAAGCCCTCCGTGTAAACGGAGGGCAATTTTTCATTTGCCGCCCAGCGATATTTTAAGATTTCCGTCGCCACAGCAGCGCGTGGGTTGCTGTGATGAGCAAGGCTCGCATGGAACGCAGGGTTCACATGGGGGACACGGCGGCAAAGGAAGACAGGTTATGCCGCCCACATCCGTGTTGTCGCACTCGCAGGTAGGAAAACATGTGCAATTGAGAGTTCCGTCGGGGCAGCATTGGCCACCGTTTACGTTGCCGCAGCCGTTTTGAGTTCCGCAACCGCAAGTATTGCTGCCGCATTGATTGCAGCTGTTACCCGAACACAGCTTTTTTATACAGTTAAAAAGTCTGCAAAGCTCATCCACATCGCAATCCGTGTTTTCCGTTGATTCCCCGGATACCGCATTGTTGCACATTTCGGTCTGATTGCTTGATACTCCGCAGGCGCCGCATGAAGCAACCGCACCGCAGGTGCACCTGCTGTTTGTGCCGAAATTACAGCTTTCTTCGCAACAGCTTTCGCTGCCGGAAACATCGGGCAGGGCAATTATTTCTCCACCTAACACACCGCTGTATATATACGTACAAACCGCTGCCACATATGCATGGTAACTGTTTTGGGTCACAAAAGCATAAAAACGTCCGCCATGGCAGAAAAAGGATCTGACACGGTAACCGAATGGCAGCTGCTGCAATTTTGACTGGCCCGTTGTTAGCAGGGTGGCACGCACATAGGTTGAGTTCCCGTAACGGCTTTCAAGGCCTTCGTAAAGTATTCCGTTATTTTCCGCAATTGCGGTATAATAAAAATTTTGCCCTGCAGAGCCAAGGGCGGATATTATCCTTCCTCCGGGTGTTACGGCATATGAATCTGTCCTTGTTGCAGCGGCTATTATACATCCCGCATCGCCGCAACTGCCCGAAGGGCCTATATAAATTCCGTTGGTAGTGCCGCAGGGGGTGTTTCGACAGGCGTTGTTGCATCCGTCGGGAAATTCTATGCGGGATATACCTACCTCTGCAAAGCATTTGTTGAGGATATATATTATGTTTTTGGTGCAATCGTTTACAGCGTAAAATCTGCCATCGCCGCAGTAATGTATGCTTGTATATCTGCGCGTGGTTTTGAATACACATATTATTCTTCCACATTCATCCAGCTTATATACGGTTTTGCGGTCGGGCTGGAGCGCATACAGGTTTTTCCCGTCACCGGTTACAGAGCTTATAGCCAATCCGCAAGGGGATGGAATGGGTAAAAGCGTTGAAGCGTAATAGCTCAAAGTGTTTTCTCCTTTACATATTCGTTGGTTTATTGTAGTATATGCATCATCGGAATTGTTTGATATAAGCCGATTTTTGTTTGAGCTTTTGCCGTAATTTTAAAAAAAGCAATAATTGGGTTGATTTTTGCTGCAATATGTGGTACAATGTTATTAAATAAGCAATGCTTATTTTTTGCATTTTCATTTGTATATCCAAATACTAACATATTATTGAAAGGTACGGTAATTTACAATGGCAAAAACTAAGTCCCCGTCGGATTTTCCGTTGAACGAGGTAAGACCTTTTTCAGATTTTAAGCAGGTTCTTGATGATAACGCAGAACGCATAGGTGATTACCCTGCGTTTAAATTCAAGGAAAACGGCGAAGTAAGAACGGTTACTTACAAAGAATTCAGAGACGAAACAGATGCGCTGGGTACAGCACTGTGCGCATTGGATGCGGCAAAGGGCAGAATAGCCATTGTCAGCGAAAACAGCTATAAATGGGTTACCGTTTATCTTACCGCTATCAAAAGTGAAGCGGTTTTTATCCCCGTGGATAAAGAACTTCCTGCGGAAGAAATAGCATATATCCTTTCAAATTCCGATGCGGAAACTGTCTTCTTCTCAAAAACTTACTCCGAAAAAGTAAACTCCATAATCGATAAGCTGCCCAGCTTAAAGCGTCTTATCGGCCTTGACCTTGACGAACATTCTGACGACGGCAAAACATATTCATTTAAAACCCTCCTTGCAGAAGGTTACAAAAAACTTGGAGAAGGCGACAAAACCTTCCTTGAAATGAAGCCCGTTAAAGAAGAACTCAAAATGCTTGTTTACACTTCCGGAACCACAGGCACAGCAAAGGGCGTAATGCTTTCTTTGAAGAATCTTGTTTCCTGCGTGTATTACGGTCAGATGGTTTCTTCCACTTACGATGTGGCGCTTTCCGTGCTTCCTTACCACCACACATACGAATCCGTTTGCAGCCTGCTTGTTGGTCTGCACTTCGGTTCCACACTCTGCATAAACGAAAACCTCAGAACTGTTGCGCAGAGCCTTAAGCTTTACAAACCCAAGATAGTAATGCTGGTACCGCTTTTTGTTGAATCCATGTACAAAAAGATCTGGAGCGAAATCGATTCCAAGGGTAAAACAAAGGCATTTAAAATGCTTATGAAGCTCAGTAACGGTTTGCTTGCCATGGGCATTGATGTGCGCAGAAAGCTGTTTAAATCCATTCATGCTGTGTTTGGCGGCGAAATGATCAAAGTGGTTTGCGGCGGTGCACCTATACGCAAAGAACTCGGTGATTTCTTCGAAACCATCGGTATCCGACTTATAAACGGCTATGGCATTACAGAATGTTCTCCTCTTGTTTCCGTTAACCGTGACCAGTGCTACGATTCCGCATCTGTTGGCGTAAAGCTTCCTTGTATTGACATTCGTATCGACAACCCCAATGAGGATGGCGAAGGCGAAATCTGCGTAAAGGGTGACACAGTAATGCTCGGCTACTACAAAATGCCTGAAGTTACCGCAGACGTACTTGAAGCAGACGGTTGGTTCCACACCGGTGACTACGGTAAGATGGACGATGCCGGCAGACTTTTCATCACCGGCAGAAAAAAGAACCTCATAGTACTCCGCAACGGTAAAAACGTATATCCCGAAGAAATCGAAGATTACATAACAGGTCTGCCGTTGGTTGCCGAAGTAATAGTATCCGCCGAACGCAATGAAAACAATGAAGAAATCGGCCTCAGCGCCGAAATCTACCCCGATCAGAATAAGATCGAAGGACTTTCTCAGGATGAGATCTACGAAAAGATAAAGGCTGCTGTTTCTGAACTCAACGATAAGCTTCCTCAATACAAGCACGTTCATACAGTTGTTATCCGTACAGAGCCTTTTGAAAAGACAACATCCGGCAAGATTCGCAGAAAGTACGCAAAATAAAATACAGCATTACAAAAGCCGCAGTTTTTACTGCGGCTTTTTCAGCCAAAAATCGGCAAATGCTCAAACAGTTTTCAGATATCTGTCACATTGGAAGAATATAATTTTGCTGTAAACAGAATTATCCATCGGAGGTAAACAATGACAGACGGAAAAACAGCTTGTCATAACAGAATGTCAAAATATATAAGTCAGTCCAATTTCAGCATCATAAGAGAAGAACTGTCGGAAGCAGGAGCCTCGGCGTATGAATGTTTTCCGGTGACTGATGTGATCTTCAGCGGATCGTCAGATCTGCGCGGCAAAAACACAGTGACCGAAAAATATATTCTCCGTTGTGCGCAGAACGACAAAAACAGCATGCTACTTATAAAAGAAAGCTCCATGGGCAACAAAATAAAAGAGATAATTCAGCCCATTTCCTTTGATACTGCAACAAGAATAATACAGCGCAGTACAAAATGGTTGTGTACCTCGCTTTCGCCGCTTATACGTGAACTGGGTGTTAAAATGACAACAAACCGCCTTGCTCCCGATACTGTTATGAGCTTTGAACGCGAATGTTTTGTTATGGACAACAGACTCAGAATAACAGCCGACAGCCATATTGCGCTTTCTGAATATGACGGATCGGGCATGCTTTGCACCGCAGGCAATGTATCAGACCCCGTGGACGTGAATGTTTGTCTTTTGCAGATCAATTATGAAAGGATAATCCCAGAAAACATCTTATCGATTATCGGTATGAAAGTAAAATGATTACACGCAGGAAAGGAAGTGCCACGAACTTCCTTTCCTGTTTTTAGCGAAAAAACATAAAAATCCGAAAAAACTGCAACTGACGGCAAAATAACAGTAAGAAAATGTAATAATTGAATGTTATAATCTAAATAAGGTAATACGGCATTGTAAAAATGTCATTAAAACGAGGAGTAAATATGGAAGTTAGAAACAATACTGCAAAATGCCCCGTAAAAGCTGTGCTTTTTGATTTTGACGGAACAGTTTCCACTTTGCGCTGCGGATGGGAGCAGGTTATGGCACCTTTGTTTTTTGAAGTGTTAGATGATGGTAAAACCGAAAAAAACGTGCTTGAAAAAAAGGTGGCGGATTATATCGATGAATCCACCGGCATACAAACCATTCTTCAGATGAAGTGGCTGGCATCCGAAGTTGAAAAATCCGGCAGAACTCCCGAAGATATCTGGGAATACAAAAGGATGTACAACGACCGTCTTATGCTTGATATAAACCGCAAGCTTGAAAATCTTGCAAGCGGAAAAGAACAGCCCGATAATTACCTTATGGCAGGTGCTGTGGAATTCCTTAAAGCTCTGAAGGAACGTGGCGTTAAAATCTTTGTTGCCAGCGGCACAGATGATCCCGATGTTAAAAACGAGGCAGCAAAGCTTGGTGTTATACAGTATTTTGATGAAATAAAAGGTGCTCCTTTGCACGAAGAAAGCTGTTCAAAGGAGGCTGTTATAAAAAGGCTTCTTGAAGAAGGCGGCTACGCAGGTGATGAGCTTGCGGTGTGCGGTGACGGTAAAGTTGAAATATCCCTCGGCAAAGCAAAGGGCGCACGTACCATAGGTCTTGCCAGCAATGAGCGTTGCCGTTGTGGCGTTGATCAGACAAAACGCACAAGACTTGTGGCGGCGGATGCGGATATAATTGTCGGCGATTTTATGCAGAAGCAGGAACTGCTCGAGTTTCTTGGTTTCTGATGTGATTATAACAGAACAGAGAGGTTTTAATTATGAAATACAAGTATCTTCCCTTTGATAATATAAAAACTTATCCTGCGGCAATCCGTCATAACCTTGTCCGTATAGATACACTAAAAACTCCGGGCGTGGATAAAGCTCCCGAATGGGATGGCGGCGAGGATTTTGATACCCTGGTTGATCGCATTGTGGAGGCTCGCAAAAACGGACGTCCCGTAATATGGTCGCAGGGGGCACACGTTATAAAAAACAGCCTTTCCCGCTACATCATCGAGCTTATGAAAATGGGCATAATCACTCATATATCGGGCAACGGTGCCTGCAGCATCCACGATTTTGAACTGGCTTATCTTGGCGGTACCAGCGAGGATGTTCCCACTGCCATCGAGGACGGCTCCTTTGGAATGTGGGAGGAAACGGGCCGATGGATGAACGAAGCTTTGCAGTACGGCGCACAGCATGATATGGGTTACGGAGAATCTTTGGCTGTATATATAGACATGCACCCCGAAAAGTTCCCTTACCGTGATGATTGTATTCTTTATCAGGCATACAAAAACGGGGTTACGGCAACTTATCACATTGCTCTTGGTACAGATATAATCCATCAGCATCCCATTGTGGATTTTGCTGCCATCGGAAAAACAAGCGGAACCGACTTCCACCGTATGTGTGCAAGTGTTTCCGAGCTTGATGGTGGTGTATATATGAATTTCGGCTCCAGCGTTATAGGACCAGAAGTGTTCCTTAAGGCGCTTTCTATTTCACGCAATCTGGGATATGATACATTCAAAATAACCACAGCTAATTTTGACCTTATAAATCTTGGCAATTACAGAACGAAAATAGGTTACGAGGATCCCAACTATTATTACAGACCCCGTAAAAACATCGTAAACCGCCCCGTTAGCCGAGGAGGTCTTGGATGGCACTTTGTAGGTGATCATCAGCAGACCATACCCAATCTTTACGAAAAGATCGCTGAAAGGTGGAACTGATAATGCCTTATAACACGCTTGATAAAGTAAAGCTTGCCGTTATAGGCGATTTTTGCCTGGATGTTTACTGGTATGCGGATATGACCAAAAGTGTTTTATCCCGCGAAACTCCGCATTTTCCGTTGCCTGTCCAGAAGGAGATCATGTCTCCCGGAGGTGCGGGTAATGTGGCGGCGAATATTACAGCGCTGAAAGTTGAAAAGGTTTATGCCATAGGTGTTCTCGGCGATGACTGGCGCGGTGATTGCCTGCGCAGCACACTGTCAAAGGCAGGTGTTGATGCATCGGGCCTTGTGGTATGCCCCGGCAGATTTACAAATACATATATAAAACCCATGAAGTACGGTTATTCGGGCGAATGTGCCGAGCAGGCAAGGCTTGATTTTGAAGGCGAAACTCCGCTTGATGAATCTGCCGAAGCTTCTGTTCTTGCTTCCCTTGAAAAAATAGCTGCCGATGCGGACGTTATATGCGTGTGCGATCAGATGAAAAACGGCTGCATAACACCCAGGGTTCGTGAAAGAATATGCGAGCTGGGCAAACAGGGCAAGGTGATATTTGTCGATAGCCGTGACCGTATCGGACTTTACAAAAATGTAATTGTAAAGCCCAACGATATTGAAGCTGCACGTGCTGTTGAAAGCGCGGTGGATAAACCGTGTGAAAATGCAAAGGCACTTTGCGAAATCACAGGCAAAAACACGGTTGTAACCTGCGGAGATAAAGGATGCGTTGTTTGCGAAAACGGAACTGTATCGGAAGTGCCTGCGTTTATAACCGAAGGCGAAATTGATTTTTGTGGAGCAGGCGACACATTTTTGTCGGCACTTGCCACATTTACGGCAGCGGGATACGACCTTAAAACAGCCGCAAAGTACGCCAATGCCGCATCAAGTGTTACCGTGCATAAGATCGGTACTACGGGAACTGCATCAAGGGAAGAAATTTTTGCGGTTTGCGGTGAATAAAATAATTATTGGAGTGAAAAAATCCGGATGTTTCCATCCGGATTTTTTTGTGCATAACAGCGGTTTTATTCTGTATATTTGTTGACTTTTGCAATCGTAAGTAGTAAAATAATACTGTATTGTATCAACAGATAAAAAGGAAGCGATAATTTGTCTGCGCGTTTATGTGATAAAAACATATTAAAAACAACCCTCAAAATGGCTGTTCCTTCAATGGTGGAGTCCTTTTTTGTTGCCTTTGCAGGCCTTGTGGACGCCTACATGGTAAGCTCTTTGGGATCTGCTGCCGTGGCATCAGTGGGGCTTACTACCCAGCCTAAATTTGCCATGCTATCGCTTTTCCTTGCAACAAATGTTGCGGTATCGGCACTTGTGGCAAGACGTTTCGGTGAAAAGGACAGGGAACGTGCCAACCGTATTTTTGTTTCCGCTTTTGTGTTTGTTATCATTGCGGCAATTGCGTTAAGCTTGTTGTTTGTGGTTTTTGCATCGGATATAATCAAATGGTGCGGTTCAAATGCCGAAACGCATGAAGGGGCTGTTACATATATCAGAATAATCGTGGGCGGAATGATATTCAATTGTATTCAGATATGTATAAATTCAGCACAGCGCGGAGCGGGAAATACAAAAATAACCATGCGTACCAATGTAACATCCAATATAGTTAATATTATTTTTAACTATTTGCTCATAGGCGGTCATTTTGGATTTCCCGCACTCGGTATAAAGGGAGCGGCTATTGCCACCGTGCTCGGTACGGTTGTGGCATCGGTTATGAGCTTTGTTTCGATACTGGGTAAAGATAATTTCATAAGTATACCGTATATTTTTGCAAACAAAATAAAGCCCGCACTTGATGCATACAAAAGTATATTCAATGTGGGTTACAGCGTGTTTATAGAACAGATACTTATGCGTATAGGCTTTATGGCAACGGCGCTCATGGCGGCAAATCAGGGAACAGATGCCATGGCGGCGCATCAGGTGGGCATGAATCTCATGAGCCTTTCATTTGCCTTTGGCGATGGGTTGCAGGTGGCTGCGGTTGCTTTGATAGGTCGCTCTTTGGGTGAAAACCGTCCCGAACTTGCAAAGACTTACGGAAAAACCTGCCAAATGGTTGGAGGCACTATTTCGATAATAATGGCATTGTTTTACTGTTTTGGTGCCGGATGGATAATGCATATGTTCTTTAAAGAGGATCCGCAAATAGCCCAAATAGGTATTTATATAGTATATATGCTTATTTTCACCGTGCTGTTCCAGATCCGCCAGGTCATATATATGGGTTGTTTGCGTGGAGCGGGGGATACATTTTTCACCGCGGTTGTTTCGGCAATCAGCGTTACGGTTATCCGTACAGCGGTTTCCTATATTGCATGCTATACGCTGGGGTTTGGTATTCACGGTATCTGGATGGGTATCGCTGCGGATCAGATGTCCAGATTTATTGCGGTTGCAATACGTTTCAGAATGGGAAAATGGGCAAAA